>JAJYMZ010000065.1 GCA_021786615.1 Acidobacteriota bacterium | reverse complement strand
GTGAGCGAAGCGAATCCAGGTTCAAATCCCGATGCTTTTATTTGCCAAAAAAAGGGCCCTTCCCTTTGCGAGTCCGCTGAAAAAGTCCAAGCAGGATTTGAATCTGCGATCGGGATGGCGCGCAAGTAGGGGAAGGCGAAGGGCGCGCGAGCGACCGCAGCCGGTCCGCGAAGCGGATCCCCGTGCGCAGCCAGCCCGCGGGGTGAGCGAAGCGAACCCAGGTTCAAATCCTGCCAACTACGGGAGAAAATATAATTAAGCCATCTTCAAGAAATACTTCTGGAATTTTTCATGTTGCACATGACCAGCTTTGCCCGTCTCCGTTCCACTAGTTCGAAAGAGCCCTGAGCAGCTACGCCTTTTCCACCGCGCATCCGTCGTAGGAACTGAAGATCTCTTGAAACGCTTGATGGTGCTGCTTGAAGGCCGAAAGTATGACCGGGTCGAAGTGTTCTGGCTGCGTGCGGCCATCGCCGCGGGTGAGGATGTCCATGGTGGTCATATGGCCGAATGCAGGCTTATGGGGCCGCTTGCTTCTCAGGGCGTCGTAGATATCGCAGATGATCACAATGCGTGCGGCGAGTGGAATAGCCTCGCTCCGCTTGCCGTCCGGATAACCGCTGCCGTCCCAACGCTCGTGGTGGTTGAGCGCGATCTCGGCGCCCATCTTGAGGTAGGGTGAATTGCTATCGCCAAGGATCTTCGCGCCCGCTGTGGTATGCCCCTTCATGACCTCCCACTCATCGAGCGTAAAGCTGCTCGGTTTGAGCAAAATATGGTCAGGGATGCCTATCTTGCCGATGTCGTGCATCGGACTCGCGAAGAAGATCCTGTCGATGAACACTTCGTCCAGGCCGAGCATCCCGGCAAGGGCGTGGCAGTAAAAGCTGATGCGCTGCACATGGGCACCGGTGTTTTCATCTTTGTATTCCGCCGCGCGCATCACCGTGTAAACGGTTTCCAGAGAGCCTTCCTGAAGCTCGGCAGTCCTTTCCTTCACCCGTTGTTCCAATAGATCGTTGTAATGTTGCAATTCCTTGTGCAGCAGGCGCACTTCCAGCATGTTGTGGACGCGGGCCAGCACCTCGGTCAACTCGAACGGCTTGCTGATGAAATCCTTGGCGCCCGCCCTGAGCGCACGCAGCTTGTGATCCGGTTGGGCCGTGATGACCAGCACCGGTATGTAGCCATCCGGATCGATTTCCTTGAGCTCCTCCATCACACGGAAGCCATCCATGCTGGGCATCTGAAGATCAAGCAGGATCAAGTCGTAGCGGTTCTTGCGGTGAAGCTCACAGACCCCTCCAGGGTCCACTGTGGACGTGATGGAGACATAGCCCGCATTACTCAGCATCCGATCGAGGAGGAGGACATTGACTTCCATATCGTCAACAATCAGGATGTTGGCGTTGAGAATGTCCGATGGATTGAGCATAAGAAATATCCTCCATTACTTGAACTTCACTGCCCCATCTTGTGCACATCCCAGCGGGCCATCCATCCAGGATGATGTCGGGCCTCCGTGCGGACAGGGGATAGAAGGAACGATCAACGTCTATGCGGTGTACTCCTCAAAGATGTCCCGAAACAATGGATGATTTTGCGAGAAGGCCGCCAAAATGGCCGGGTCAAAATGCTCCGGCAGAGTGCGGCCATCACCCTTGGTCATGATGTCCATGGTCTTCCGATGATCGAATGCAGGCTTGTAAGGCCGCTTGCTTCGAAGCGCGTCATACACGTCGCAGATGTTCATGATGCGCGCCGTCAGGGGTATGGCTTCGCCTCGCTTGCCATTGGGATAGCCGCCCCCGTCCCAGCGCTCGTGATGATTGAGCGCGATCTCGGCGCCCATCATGAGATAAGGGGACTTGCTGTGGCCGAGGATCTTCGAACCCAGCAAGGTGTGCCCCTTCATGACCTCCCACTCTCTCGGCGTGAATGTCCCGGGCTTGAGCAGGATGTGGTCGGGAATCCCTATTTTTCCAATGTCGTGCATGGGGCTGGCGAAAAACAGCTTGTCAACGAATGCCTGGTCCATGCCGAGGATTTTGGCTAGCTCGCGGCTGTAATAGCTGATGCGTTGCACATGGGCGCCGGTGTTTTCGTCTTTGTGTTCCGCCGCGCGCGTCATGGTGAAAATGGTTTCCTGATAGCTTTCCTGGAGCTCGGCGGTCCTCTCCTGAAGATCCGCGGTCCGTTCCCGCACCCGCTCTTCCAGGGCCTCGTTGTAGCCGTGCAATTCCTTGTGCAGCAGACGGACTTCCAGCAGGTTGTGGACGCGCGCCAGCACTTCTGCCAGCTCAAAGGGCTTGCTGATGAAATCCTTCGCTCCAGCCTGGAGCGCGCGCAGCTTATGTCCAGGCTGAGCCGTGATGACCAGCACTGGGAGGTAGCCGTCGGGTTCAAGCTCCTTGAGCCCTTCCATCACCTGGAACCCGTCCAGGCCCGGCATCTGAAGGTCCAGCAGGATCAGATCGTAGTGCTGTGTCGAGTGGAGCCCGCAGACCTCCATGGGCTCCGTCGTAGAGGTCACTGAAAGATAACCTGCGCCGCGCAACATCCGGTCCAGCAAAACGACATTGGCTTCCTTATCGTCAACGATCAGGATGCGGGCGCTCAAGATGGCGGCTGAATTGATCATGAAAAGATTCCTTCACTATTCATCGTGCCTGGGCCCTTTTAGGTAGCTACCCTCTAAACGTCATAGAGGAACCTGCGCTTCCCGATGACGTCGTCCAGAGCTTCCTCAGTGTCGACGCCGATGCGAACTTTCAGTTTGTAGCGGCTATGCGCATTGAACCGGTCCATGGACTCGACCAGGTCCAGGGCCATGTTGGCCGCGACGATCGAATGGTCCGCCAAAGGTCCGGGCAGGCCTACGGAATCCAGGTAGGCATCCCCGATGGTTTTTGATCTTTCAAAATTCTTGTGATTCGCGAGTCCATCGAATCGAGCGGAAATGTCATCCAGGACACCCACCAGTACATGGGCGCTCGCGCCCTCGGAAAACTTCGTGAACTCCAGGATGTCCGCGAACAGCACGGTCGCCTCCGCGTAGCTCTCGGAGACGAGTTCCGCGAAGCTCTCGCTGGTGCCAGCGGGGCGCTCCTTCAGGTATTCCGCGATGGAGTGGGGCAGCACGTTCAGAAGCAGCCGCTCAGATACTTTCTGCTCGGCCAGGACCCGGGCATAAAGGCGTTGGGTTTCCAGATGGAGCAGGCGGACTTCGAGCATGTTGTAGACCCGGATCAAGACCTCGGAGAGATCAAAGGGTTTGCTGATGAAATCCTTCGCGCCGGCCTTCAACGCGCGCAGCTTGTGCTCGGGCTGAGCGGTGATGACGAGGACCGGGAGATAGCTGCCCTTCTCGATTTGTTTCAAGTTTTCCATCACCTGGAATCCATCCATGCGGGGCATCTCAAGATCCAGCAGGATCAGGTCGTAGTGGTTGATGAGGTGAAGCTCGCAGACCCTGGTGGGATCCAGCGTGGAGGTGATGGACTCATAGCCGGCGCCTCGCAGCATCCGCTCCAGCAGAATGATATTGGCCTGCTTGTCATCAACAATCAGGATTTTGCCGCGCAGAATGTCGGATGAACCAATCATGAGACGCTCGACTCCTTAAAAGATTTTGTTGGAATATTCCCAGCGAAATCCAAGGCCACGCCCAGCGCATCCATGAACTCGTTCACCTTGATCGGCTTGGTCACATAGCTGAAGAAGCCCGCGTTCATGCCTCTTTCAATATCACGTGGCATGGCATTGGCGCTGATGGCGATGACCGGGATCGCATCGGTCAGCGGATCCTCGCGCAGCAGTTTCAAAGCTTGAATGCCGTTGATGCCCGGCAGATTGATATCCATGAGGATCACATCTGGCTGGGATGCGCGCGCGATCTCAATGCCGGTGAGCCCATCCGCGGCGGTCAGCAGGTGGATATTCGGGTGGCGCGCGATGATTTGTTTCACCAGGTTCAGGTTGGCGGGGTTGTCCTCCACATAGAGCAGCCTGTGCACCCGCGTTCCGGAGATCTCATTCGGAAGGGCCAATGCGGATGAGGAGACTTCTTCCACCGGCAGACAGGGTTCAGCCACGGAGTTGAGTTCGAACCAGAACACGCTGCCCACCTTGAGGGTGCTTTCCACTCCGATGACGCCACCCATCAATTCCACCAGCCGCTTGGCCACCACGAGGCCGATTCCCGTGCCCTCCTCGCCCCCAGCCTCTTGACCCAGGCGATTGAAGGCCTGGAAGAGCTGGTTTACTTGTTCCGGAGAAAGGCCAGCTCCGGTATCCCGGATGCTCACGCGAATGCGGCCCAGAGCGCTCGCGGCGCATTTCACTTCCACCGTTCCATTTTTGACGTTGTATTTGATCGCGTTGGTGAGCAGGTTGATGAGCACTTGCTTTACCCGGGTGCGATCGGCTTGGACGAAAATGGATGTGTCGAAGGCCGGAAAGACCAGTTGGATGCCCCGCTGTTGTGCTTGGGGTTCGATCATGCCCTGGCATTCGAGCATGACTTCCGTCAGGGATACCGGCTCTTTGGATAGCGGCACCTGCCCGGACTCCACCCTGGCCAGATCAAGGATTTCATTGATCAGCGTCAACAGATGCCAACCCGCTTGAAGGATCTGGGAGATGCTTTCCTTTTCTGATGGAGTTGGCGGTGGCGTATCCGACTCCATCAGCTGGGCGAATCCGAGAATCGCGTTGAGAGGGCTGCGCAGCTCATGGCTCATGCTGGAAAGGAATTCGGATTTGGCGAGATTGGCTTTTTCCGCCAAGGACCTGGCTCCCTCCAGCTCGACATTCTTTTCCTTCAGCGCTTGATCCAGGCGCTTGCGTTCGGTGACATCCCGCGCGGCGGCGAACACGCCCTGCAACTTCCGGTCGCGGTCATAGAACGTGGCGGCGTTGTAGGACACTACGGTTTCCTTGCCGTCCCTGGAGCGCGCGGTCAATTCGTAGTCGGTGACCTTCTTTTCCCTCAGCACCCGCTCAATGGCGGCTTCGGCCCTCTCTGGATCGGTGAAGTAGCTCTTGAAGGGCGCGCCGATCAATTCATCGCGGGTGCAGCCGGTGAGCACTTCCATTTGCTTGTTGGCGTCGGTGATGATGCCGGAAGGATCAGTGGTCATGATGGCGTCAATGTTGGATTCGATGAGGGACCGGGAGTAGAACTGCTGGTCCCGCAACCGCTGGTCGAGCACCTTCTGCTCTGCCTCGACCTGCTTGCGCGCCGTATTGTCAGTGCCAATCAGCAGATAGCCGATGATGGCGCCTTTATCATCGCGCAGCGCCGTGACCGACACGATGGCCGGGAAACGGCTGCCGTCCTTGCGGATGTAGGTCAGCTCGTAGATGTCCTCGATGCCGCGCCTGGCCTTGAAGACCAAGGCATCAAAGCCTGGAGAAATGCGCGTGGCGAGTTCGACGGTCAACGCATTGGCGCGGGCGATCAATTCCAGCGGATCAGAAATGTCCGCGGGCGTGATCTTGTTCATCACGTCGGAAGCGGCGTAGCCCAGCATGCGTTCCGCGCCGACGTTGAAGATCTGGATCACGCCCTTCGCGTCGGTGGCGATGCTCGAAAAGTTGGCACTGTTGAAAATCGCGCTTTGCAGCGCTCCGGCCTTGAGCAGCGCTTCTT
>JAJYMZ010000161.1 GCA_021786615.1 Acidobacteriota bacterium | reverse complement strand
CGGTGATCCAGGCATCAGGATCCGCCGGCTCACTCCACTGGCGCAACAGCGACAGGCTGCGGCCCCAGGCCGCCAATGTCCCTGTGAATTTTCCACCGGGTGTGGGGCATAGGGACAGCAGCATGCCAGGCAGGGTGCGGCTGGGGGCTAGGCGGTTGTAAAGCCACAGCCAGCGCGGCAGCAGAACGTTGAGGGAGCGGCCCATCTTGAGGGCCAGCTGGACCCAGGCATCCCGCTGGGCTTCCGGCATCCCCGCCAGCAGCCAGGCTCCGTCTTCCAGGGGCAGGGCCTGCACCGCATGGGGGGCATCCAGGGCCATGGCCTGGTTGAACCGCCAACGGAAGAACGCATCCCGGGCCTCGGCGCCGGGAGGCAGTTCCACGATGTCCCTGAGCAGCACCGAGGGGGCCATGAGATCGTCCACGATCCACTGGGTGGGCCCCGGGGGCAGGTTCGTGAGGGCCTGGGCCAGCTCATCTTCGCTGGGGAATCCATTGGTCGAATGGATGCCCCGGTCGCCGCTCTCGGTGTGGAGGCGATGGGGTTCGATCCACAGCACCGAAGCGGTCTTGGCCCCGAAGGAAAACAGGCTCATTTAGCTTCCTCCTGGTTGCTCTTCCCTGAACGAGGGGGACCGCCCGGTCGCTCCGCTCCCTCTGCGTCCCCCTCGTGCTCCCCACGTGGTACCCGGGCAAAGCCCGGCCACCGCGTCTCGTCCTGTTTCAGCTTGAGGTACTTCGCGAACCGCGCTTGAGCCCGGTTCTGCCCGTGGTACCAACCCCAGCAGAAAACCATGATGATGCTGAAGGCATGGAGCCACCACCAGCCGCTCATGGGATAGTGCATGGAATCAGGCAAGGGGGGCACGGAATCTCCAGGGGATTTGGAAATGAAATTGGAAGGGGCTTCGAAGGCAAAGACCTAGTCTATCGCCCGAGGGCTGGAAGCCCAAACGAGGATGGCGGTGGGAGGTAGGACGACTGCTGGGATTGTAAAATCGAGCTTGCTGGTGGTTGCATGGGGAGGATTGGATGCTCCGAAATCGTTCCGGTGCAAGACCAGCGCTTGCATTGTTTTGGGCCATGGCCCTTTTGAGCGCCGACTGAACATGGTATGGAGTAAATCGGGCGGAAGTTCCGCTGACCCATCTGGAGTATTCCGCTTTTGCGCCTTCTCGCTCTCGAATTGAATGGTTTCAAGTCCTTCGCGGATCCCCAGAAACTCGCGTTTCCCAGCGGTATGACTGCCGTGGTGGGGCCCAACGGCTGCGGAAAATCCAACATCACGGATGCCCTGGCCTGGGTATTGGGTGAGCAGCGAGTGAGCCTGCTGCGGGGCGCCGAGATGTCCGATGTGATTTTTTCCGGCACTTCGGATCGCCGCCCCACCGGCATGGCGGAGGTCAAGCTGTCCCTTGAGATGGCGGACCCCGCGTTGCCCGGGGCCACCAAGGAAGTGGTCATCTCCCGCCGCCTTTACCGGGACCAGGGCTCCGAATACCGCGTGAACGGCCGCGAGACCAGGCTGAAGGACGTGCAGGATCTCCTCTTGGACACGGGCATGGGAACCCGCGCCTATTCTTTCATTCAGCAAGGGCAGATTGACTTGATCCTTTCCACCAAGCCCAAGGACCGCCGCATTCTGCTGGAAGAGGCCGCGGGCATCACGCGCTTCAAGTTGCGCCGCACCGAGGCCGAGCGGCGCCTGGTGGAAACCAAGGTCAATCTGGAGCGGCTGCAGGACATCCTTTTCGAGCTGAACAAGCAATTGGACAATCTGCGGCGCCAAGCGGCCAAAGCCAAGCGGGCCGCGGAGCTGGACCAGACGATCAAAGCCACCCAGCGCGTGCTGCTTTCGGCCAAAACCGAGGAATTCCAGGTCTTGAAATCGCGTCTGCTGGAAACCAGGGACCATCTGGAGCGCCAGGTGGCGCAGCTCACGGTGCAAGCATCGGAAAAGGCAGCCGAGGTGGGCGCTCAACGTCTGGCGGTGGACGAAGTCCAGCGCAGCCTGGACCGGGGCCAGCGGGATGTCATGGCCTTGGATCAGCGCCTGGGATTCATCGAACAGGAAAAGGGGTTTGAAGAAAGCCGAGTGGCCGAAGCCACAGGGTTGGCGGAGCGGATGGAAAGCCGGCATCAGGAATTGGGCTTGAGGGTCACCACCCTGGCCGCCGAAATCGTCGCCATGCAGGCCAAGGAAGGTGAGGCTGCCGCGGCACTGGCTCAACAGGAAAGCGCATTCAGCGCTGCCGAGGAATCAGTGGTGCTCGCTGGTGGCGCCCTGCGCCGCGCCGAAGCCGAGTTGCGGGATTTGCGCCACAGGCGAGCCGAGGCCAAGGCCTCCATCCAGGCCCACCACAAGCAGAAACTGGAGGTCATGAGTCTCATCGCCCAGTTGGAGGGCCGCCTGGAGAGTCTCAATCATGAAGAGGCGGTCCGGGCGCCACGGTTGGAGAGCTTGCAGGCGGAATCCCTTCGCCTGGAAAAGGATCTGGAAGGCAGTTCGGAACGCTTGGAGGCCGTGGAGGAAGCGCTGCGCGTGCACCGGAACGAGGTGCGCCAGAAGCAGGAAACCATCCGCCTTGCGGCCAAGGCGAAGCAAGAAGCTGAGGGCCGGCTTGAAGCCGCAGAACGGCGCGCGCGGCAGCTCTCGGATCTGCTGCAACAAGCCAGCGGCTCCGAAGAAATCAAGAAAGGCCTGGCCTGGCTGCGGGAGCGCGGCATCCAGATCCGCAGCCTCGCGGAATGCATCGAGGTGGATGAAGACCATCGCCCGGACCTGGAGCGCTTGTTGGGAGCCTGGATCCAGGCCATCGCGCTGGATTCCAAGACCATGGCGAACACGGCCGAGGCGCCGGGCCAGCTTTGGATGGGAGCCGCCGCGCCATCGGAGCCACCGATCCCACCCGGCCGATGCGCGCCCATGCTGGCCGGCGTCACTTGGAAACCCGGCGCGCCGCGTCTGCTCGAAGGCCTGGTACAACGTACTTTCCGATGTGCCGACACGGACTTGCCGGAGCTGGCCGAGAAGCATCCCGATTTCGCTTTGGTCTCCCCGCGTTTCGTGAAATTGCCTTTTGGCCCGGTGCAGTTGGGGGCCGCCGCGCCGGCCGCATCGCCCCTCAAGCTTCAATCCGAACTGGATCGGGCGCGGAGGGATCGCGAAGATCTCTTGGGCCTCACGGAAGCCGCCGAAACAGATCTCGAACGCCTGCGCCAGGATGTTTCAGAATCCTCGGGGCGCCTTGAAGCCATGGAGGAGGATTTCCGGGAGGGCCGCCAGCGCAGGGAATCCCTGAAGGGCCAGCTGACCTCCGCCCAGAGCCAGCTGGGAGAGATCAAAGAAGCCGTGGAGCGGGCCGATGCCCTTTGGGACCAGATCGAGCAGGAGATCAAGACCCGGCAGGACCAGCTTCGCGTGCTGGAGGAAGCGCCGCACGAAGCTGAAGATGCTGCCCTGGAGGAATCCATCCACCTAGGGGAAACCAAGGTGCAGGAAGCTCAAGAAGCTTTGGATCAGCGCCGGGAAGTCCGCATGGAAGCCGCCCGCTCGCGGGATGCCGCCTGGGCCGATCGGGATGGCCTGCAGCGCCAGATCCAGCTTCAGCAGCGGGGCTATTTCGACGTGGAAGCTGAGCTTAAGCGATTGGAATTGGACCTGTCGGAATCCGATGAAAAACGGCGCGAGGCGCAGGAGCACATCCAGCAACTGGAAGCCGAGGCTCAGGAGAAACTGAAGGAGCGCCAGGCCGCCGCGGAAGTGCTCATGGAATTGCAGCCGCGCCTGGAAGCCGGGGAAGAAACCCTTCGCGTGCAGGAGCGCGCTGCCCGGGACTTCCAGGAGGCCCTGGAAAACGCCCGCCAATTGCACCACGAGAATCAGGTGGCCGCGGCCCAGGTCCAGGGCGGCATGGATGCCCTGGCGAAGGAAGTGGAACTGGCACTGGGGCTCGAAGTGCCGGCCTTCATGGCCTCCATCACCGAGGACGAACGGGAGGCCTGGAACCTCGGCGAACTGGTGCATCAGACGCGGCTGAACGAGGCACAGGGCAAGCGGCTGGATCTTGGCGGCGTGAACCCCCTGGCCATCCAGGAACTGGCCGAAGCCGAAGAGCGGCTGGACTTCATGCGGCAGCAGCAAGGGGATGTCTTGGAGGCAATCGGGAATCTGGAAGCCACCATCACCGAGATCAACGCCACCTCGGAGGAACGCTTCCGGGAAGCATTTGATTTCATCAACGCGCGCTTCTCGGAAGTGTTCAAGGAGACCTTCGGCGGCGGCAGCGCGCAGCTCACCCTGGATGATCCCAAGGATCTGCTGGAGTGTGGCATCGAAATCACGGCCCAGCCGCCGGGCAAGAGCGCCAAAGCACTGTCGCTGCTCAGCGGCGGCGAGAAGGCCTTGACCGCCATTTCCTTGCTCTTCGCGATCTTTCATTACAAGCCCTCGCCCTTCTGCGTGCTGGACGAGGTGGACGCGGCGCTGGACGAAGCCAATGTGGGCCGCTTCGCCGCGCTGGTGCAGAAAATGAAAAGCGATACGCAGTTCATCGTCATCACCCATCAAAAGCCCACCATGGTGGCCGCGGATACGCTCTATGGCGTGACCATGCAAGAGAAGGGCATCTCGAAACTCGTCAGCGTGCAGTTGCGCGAAGCCGAGCAGCTGGTGTGACCCCATGAATCTGGTGGACTGGGACCTCGGCAACGTGTCGCACGGCATCACCTGGGGCGGCGTGGATGAAGCAGGGCGCGGGGCCTGGGCCGGACCGGTGGTGGCCGCCTGCGCTGTCCTCGATCACCAGACCATCCAGAAATGGCGGCACGTCCTGGAGGACGTGCGGGACAGCAAGCAGCTGAAACCCGCCCGCCGCGAAGCCCTGGCTGCCGAATTGAAGATGGTGTTGCCGGCCTATGCCGTGGCTGAAGTGGACAACCTGGGCATTGATCGGGAGAACATCCTGGAAGCCACGTTCATGGCCATGCGGGGCGCCGTTTCTCAAGCATCCATCGCGCCTAGGATCCTCTTCGTGGATGGCAACCAGGCCCCCAAGACGGGCCTTCCCGAACGCTTGCTAGTGGAAGGCGATGCCACCAGCTGTGCCGTTGCCTGCGCCAGCATCCTGGCCAAGACCCATCGGGACGAGATCATGCGGCGGATGGATGGCCACTACGAGGGCTATGCCTTTGGGAGACACAAGGGCTATGGTACTCAGGGGCACCGCGAGGCCCTGGCAGCGCTGGGCCCTTGCGCCATTCATCGCATCAGCTTCGCGCCGGTGGCGGCCAACCAGTCCCCCAGCGAGCAGGTCCGGGACGAGGTTCGCCGGAGCCTGGAGCGATGCGATTCTGTGATGGAATTGCACGCCTGGATCGAAGTTCAGTTGAGGCCGGCCTACGGGAAACTGAAACTTATTTGGGTAGAAACCCTGCGACGGCGATATGCGGCCCTGCTGACCCGCCTGGTGGCTGGGGAAGAAGGTTTGACATGAACGAGGGGGGACCGCCTGGTCGCTTCGCTCCCTCTGCGTCCCCCCTCGTGCTGCCCCGCGTGGTGTCCGGGCAAAGCCCGGCCACCACGCCTAGCGTGAAGGTCACAACGGTGGCCCTGGGCCTCGTGCATCGTGATGGGCGTTGGTTTCTCCAGCGGC
>JAJYMZ010000264.1 GCA_021786615.1 Acidobacteriota bacterium | reverse complement strand
TCAAAAATGTCTCTCCGATCCCGCGAACCCCTCATCTTCGACCGCTCGGTGCCGGGCAAGGTGGGCCTCGACCTGCCCAGGCTGGACGTGCCTGTCGCCAAGGACACGAGGCCGCCGCATCTCAAGCGCAACGGCTTCGACGCGCTGCCTTCGTGCAGTGAGCCGGAGGTCATCCGCCACTTCACCAAGTTGTCGCTGTGGAACTACGGTTTGGATCAGGGGATGTACCCTCTGGGATCCTGCACCATGAAGCACAACCCGCGGCTCAATGAGAAGGTCGCCGCGCTCCCAGGCTTCGCGGAATCCCATCCCATGGCGCCGGATTCATCCGTGCAAGGCAATCTCGCGCTGATCTACACGCTGCAGGAGTGGCTGAAGGAGATCACGGGGCTCGCCGCCGTGACGTTGCAACCCAGCGCCGGCGCGGCAGGAGAGTTGACGGGGGTGATGCTCATCCGCGCCTACCACGTGAGCCGCGGCGCCAAACGCCGCGTGATCCTGATCCCGGATTCGGCCCATGGCACCAACCCCGCCACCGCCGCCATGGCGGGCTACGAGGTGGTGGACTTCGCCTCCGCCGCGGATGGCACCGTCTCCTTCGATGACATCACCGATGCGGCCACGGGCCGGGTGAAGAAGGGTCTCCTCTCAGTCATCGCCGAGTACAAAGCTGAAATCGCCGGGCTCATGATCACGAACCCCAACACCCTGGGGATCTTCGAGCACCGCATTGACGAGATCTGCAAGCGCATCCACGAAGTGGGCGGCCTGGTCTACATGGATGGCGCCAACATGAACGCCCTGGTGGGCGTGGCGCGGCCCGGGGAGTTCGGCATTGACGCCATGCACATGAACCTGCACAAGACCATGTCCACGCCCCACGGCGGCGGCGGCCCCGGCGCGGGCCCGGTGCTCTGCACCGCCGCGCTGGAACCCTTCCTGCCCAAGCCTGTGGTGGTGCGCGACACGGTGAAAGTGGGCGAAGGCGAAGTGCCCCACCACACCTACCGCTGGAACTGGGACCGCCCCCAAAGCATCGGCAAGGTCCACACCTACTTCGGCAATTTCGGGATGCTGGTGCGGGCGCTGACCTACTGCCTGAGCCACGGTGGCGATGGCCTGCGGGACGCCACGCTGCGCGCCATCCTGAACGCCAACTACGTCCGCCACGAGCTTGATGGCAGCTACAACCTGCCCATCAAGACCGCCTCCATGCACGAAGTGGTATTCAACGATGCCTTCCAGACCAAACACGATGTCACCACCCTGGACATCGCCAAGCGGCTCATTGACTACGGCTTCCACCCGCCCACCATCTACTTCCCCACGATCCTCCACGGCTCCCTGATGATCGAGCCCACCGAAAGCGAATCCAAGGAAGAACTGGACGCCTTCATCCACGCCATGAAGCAGATCGCCAAGGAGGCCGAAGAGAATCCCGGCCTGCTGCACCAGGCGCCCGTCACCGCGCCCTTGCGAAGAATGGATGAAACCACCGCCGCGCGGAAGCCCGTGCTGCGGTGGACGAAGCCGAACGTCTAAATAGGATCTTGCATTTGGGCGGGATGATATTGGCCTCATACCAAGTAGCCTTCGATAGTAAAGAAAATGAATTCACCGCCAAGACGCCAAGAGCGCCAGGAAAGCCGTGAAGGATGGTAGAACTCGGTTTTTTTTCTTGGCGCCCTTGGCGTCTTGGCGGTGGATTTACCTTTTTGAAGGCGACCGGGAATCAAGTAGCCTCGCCACCCCTCAATTCCAGGCGCCGAGAAGACGGCGCAGGATGATGAGCTGGCCCACGTGGAAGGCGCTGTGGTCCGCCGCCAGCAGGAACTCCCGGAGGTAGGTCTGCCCTTCCCCATGGGGGATTTTCGCGAGGAGGTCGAGGGTCGGATCGGCCAGCAGTTTTTCGAGGCTGCGGCGGTCCGCCCGGAAGGCCGCGACGCTTTGCTGCCATGCCTTTGGCGTGGGCGGAGTCGGCGACTTAGGCCAATAATCATCGGGCCACTTCAACGCGCGGTAGGCCGGGTTCACGCAGAACTCCAAAATGTCCCGCTGCGCCAGGCGCAGGTGTTCCAGCAACTGCCAAGGCGAGTAGGGCAACCCTTGAGGCTGCACGCCCCGCAATCGCGGCGGAAGACCTTTCACCGCCGCATCGAAATCCACGTGCGCATCCTGCCAGCTGAGCAGCGCGGCGAGGTGTTTTCGGAATATGTTGGGGGTGGGCATCGACGTGCTCCACGAGTGAAGTGCGTTCAACGATCTGGCGCGGAGGGGAAGTGTCGTCCAGAAGGCCTAACGATAAAAATTGACCGGCCGATCAAGAGTCTTGTGTTTAAGGCATGAAGACAGTAATTCACGGTTCTTCTGAGGTCGTACGAGGGCCTTGGTTTGCGGGGTTCAGGTTTTGTTATTGACATACTTGGACACAGCAATCTCGATGTGGTTTTGAGAGTTGTAGAAGCTAAAAAAGGTGATGCAAACGCCTACGATTGAGCAAAGCAAAATTAATAGGAATGCCACAGAAATTTTTTGAAGATCGAAAAACCATAGCAAAATCGAACCGGTGGCAAAAATGGTAGACCAAGTAAGACCCGCATTGAACCCCACTTTGAGACTCCAGAATTCTGGCCACTCTTGTAAAACACACCTTTTGTCCTTATCAGGAAACAGTAGTTTCCGACCAGAAATAAATGTCCAGATACATATCCCTGGAGGTATTGCTAACAGAACCTTAATGCCATCACTTGGAATTTTTAAGTTTGCAGCTACAGGTTCAAGAGAATGACCCAAAAACATATAGGTAGCTATTGATAGGGCTACCATTAAAAATTCAAAACTAATAAAAAAGAATCTTAAATATTCTAATAAATATTTCACGGATGCCTCATGTCACGTTCTTTTGTAATCCTAAAAAGATGTTTGTTTGCTTCCTCGGCTAACACCTCTGGTTGTGGGTCTTTCGGGAATAGGAAACTTTTTTGGGTATCGGAAGTGCGGATGATGACCTCCTCTCCGTTTTGATTACCATGAACCGCACCCATGCCATAACCATCAGCGGCCATCAACAGTGCTGCATCGGCAATGGCAATTGGAGTGAGAGGTTCATAGTCTGGATTTGCAAAAATAGAATTCACAAGTTTAGCAATATTTGTTTCAAGACCTGATCCTTGTTCTTGTGATTCTTTGATACTGAGTTCGGAAGCATTCCGTTCAGCTATGTAATCATTGAGCGATCCCCACAATCGACCGAATAATGGGTTCGGTGGATGAACTCTTGCTGTGATCTGTGTAATTTGATCAAGGCCTTTTAGTTTTATTCCAAACTGGCGATAGTCCGAAATCGCTTCAATATCACAGCCAATAAACATGTGATCTAGTGTCGCCTTCACGATGTCAGAAAATCTTGTTTGGAAGGTGTCACATTCTATGTGATTCCACACATGCATGTATGCAAGTCCCGAGTATGTTGGTAGATATACAAACGGTGCACTTGCTGTCAATAGATTGGGAGCGATTGCGTCGACTTCGGAATTTGTTTCTGTGTCGACCACAGCAACATGACCCTCATCCACATACTTGGCGAGACGGCCAAAGATGAATGGTATTTCTGAACTTAACGAGCTGTGGACATTTGTAAAAGTCCATCGTGACTTCCGAACCGTGATTGTTACCGCTTCAGTTATTGCCCGAATCAGATTGTCCTGATCTAAAAGTCCTGTTTTGATAACTCGACCTAAGTAGTAACGGCCACGTCTCATTAGTTGAACTCCATCAAATCCTGGCGGTCAAGAATCCTAACTCTAGATTATGCGCCCGTCGGCTGGAATATCTCCCCTACCTCACTGGAATGAGATGGATCGCCGTGGCCTTGATCATGGCGAGGACGTTGTCGCCTGGTTTCAGGGCCAGGTCCTCGCAGGCCCAGGTGGTGACGAGGGCTTCCAGGGGGAAGCCGCAGTTCAGGTGCAAGGGCACCAGGGGGCCCTTGGGCTCTAGGCCGGTGATGGTCGCGCGGAAGCAGCGCGGTTCACCTTTTGGCCCATTCGATCAAGGCGATCTGGGCGGCCTGGTTGACTGAAATTCCAGCGCCTTCCGCCTTGCGGGTGAGGGCCTGCCAGATGCTGTCCTGAACGCGCAAGGAGTGGGGCTTCGTGGGTTCGATGGAAGCACCCTTGGGCGGGCGGCCAGGCCGGGTGAGACGGCCCAGGACGTGGGGGCCAAAGTTCTTTTCGGCCCAGGCGGATTCTTTGTCGAAATTGGCTTCGAGGTCGGCGGGCGAGGGGCGTTTGCGAGTGGTCATGATGTTCTCCTTTGGCGCTTGCGAATGGGGAAGGCAGTGATCGGATAAGGCCCTTCATCCGTTTCCGCGAAAATGACTCTGATCAGCCGGTCTGTGGAGGTCGTGCCTTCGCCAACTAAGCGGTAGGTCGTTGCTGCAAAATAATCTGGTTTATTCGATGTCGCCCCGACATAAGGGGTCGTAGCAAAATAACCTGAACTGCACAGGTTATTTTGACGCGGCCCCTAAGGTTTGTCGCTTGCGGTGGTGCCCCAATCACGGGCGTCGAAGGCAGATTCCACTTCATCCGAAGACAGGCCGTGGGCTTGAATCTTCTCCAGGTTGCGTTGTCCCCAGACAAGGCGCATGAAGCCCTCCGGTATTAAATGTATCACATTTTACAACAGACCCAAGGGGCATAGAAAATTATTGCTTCGTGAGCCTGACCCAATGACCGTCTGAATCGACAATCGAAAATTGCAAATCGCAAATTGAACCACCGATTCTGATTCTGGCTACGCCAGGTTGGGCATCCCGAAGTTGATGATCCGCCTACATCACCGGAATCAAATGAATCCCCATGGCCCTGATCATGGCGAGGACGGTGTCGCCTTCTTTCAGGGCCGGGTCTTCACAGGCCTAGCTGGTGACGAGGGCTTCGAGGGGAAGCCGCGGTCCAGGCGCAGGCGCGATCGCGGCCGTCAGGCTTGGGCGCAGGGTCAGGCCACCCGCACCTCAGCCGCGCCGCGCGGCCTCGATCGCGGCGATGTCGATCTTCCCCATCGTCATCATCGCGTCGAAGGCGCGCTTGGCGGCCGCGGGATCGGGATCAGCGATCGCTTCGGTCAGCGCCAAAGGGGTGATCTGCCAGGACAATCCCCATTTGTCCTTGCACCAGCCGCACGCGCTCTCTTGGCCGCCATTGCCGACGATGGCGTTCCAGTAGCGATCCGTTTCGGCCTGATCGGCGGTCGCGACCTGGAACGAGAAGGCTTCATTGTGCTTGAACGCGGGTCCACCGTTGAGTCCGAGGCACGGAATGCCCATGACGGTGAACCAGACCGTCAGCACATCCCCTTGCTTCCCGGAGGGGAAGTCCCCCGGTGCGCGGTACACGGCGCCAACCGACGAGCCGGGAAAGGTAGCGGCGTAAAACCGTGCCGCCTCCTCGGCGTCGCCATCGTACCAAAGGCAGACCGTGTTCTTTGCGGGTGTCGTCATGCCACTCCTCCATTAAGATCGAAATTGATGCCATTCGGTCATGGCTTCACGGTGTTTCGCCATGGTGGCCTGGCGCTTGAATAAAAAGTTGGCTCTTACTTTCCCCTTCCCATCACCACACCCCCTTCGCCATCCCCTGGCGCCGGGCCA
>JAJYMZ010000063.1 GCA_021786615.1 Acidobacteriota bacterium | reverse complement strand
TTTTTTCCATAAAAAACAGGGGGGGAATCCGATTGAGACCGGAAAGGCTGAAGGGTCTGGTCAGAGCTTTGCAGGGCAAGGATGGTCAGGACTAAAGATGAAATCATATTTCACCTAACTTATGGGGCTACAGGGCAATAAAGGCTTGATTGATGTTCACAACTAGAAGTACTCGAAGCGCAACAATAACCATTGATGGGGTCACCCACATCTGCTCCATAATAAGAGGTCTTTCGAACTATGTAATCACCTTCACGACTGGTGGAGTCCGTTCGAATATGGGAACATGGGTTCTGGCCACCACACCCATTGAGTCCTGGTCCAACATGGGTGCAACTGTGGGTACAGGCTGGCTGGTCGACATGGCATCCACCCATGTCACCACCAGTGCCACTAAGCTCACCAGCAGTCATAGCATCATCATAAGCGAACCAACTGGTATCTTTTTGTTGAACATGGGACTGCGTTTGTGCTTGAGCGGGCGTAGACATGCTTACGCACATCAATGCGAGAAATGCGAGAAAAAAGGTTCGTTTCATAATTTTCTCCTAAAAGCCCAAAGGTACCCCCCAATCCTAAAAAAAATCAAGTTAAGAATTGTGAAGATTTCCTACTGACCAATCCACCACTTGAGCGATCGCATGGCTCAGTAAATAAGCTGTTGCCAAACCATTCGCCTACAAACATTCAATCAGATTGCTTTTGAACATCAGGTTTGGAGCCAGGAGAAATGGAATTATCGGATTCCTGTGCGCAACACCCTTTCCAGCCTTGAGCGGCGAGGGCATTCTTCCTCTGGGCTTCGCATGGCTTGAGGACCAGGGAATGGTCCAACAACCTGGTCTTTTGAGGTCCATGGCAATCATGGGATGATGGCCCCCTGCGGTCCCGGTGAGAGGCCATGGACGGAGGTTGAGGTTGGATACACCGACACTGATTCGGGTGGCACTGGAAGCACTAGGTGGCGGAAGCCCGGAAAAGCTTCCCACACCGGGACCCGATGAACTGAGGCGGATGTACTCGATCATGCATATGGGCCGGGTGCTGGATGACAAGGCGCCCAACTACCTGAAGCAGGCCATCGGCTGGTCCTACCACGCGCCCTGCGCCGGCCACGATGGCATCCAGTTGGCCCTGGGTCTCAGCTTTCGCGCTGGCCAGGATTACCTCTTCCCCTACTACCGCGATCTGCTGACCTGCCTGGCGGCCGGGCTGACACCGCTGGAAATCATCCTGAACGGCATTTCCAAAGCGGCGGATGTGGCCAGTGGCGGTAGGCACATGTCCAACCATTTCGCCAAGCCCGAGATCGGCATCCAGAACGTATCCAGCTTGACGGGCAACCACACCCAGCACGCCGTGGGGCTGGCCCGGGCGGTGAAGCACTACAAGTCCGATGCCATCGTCTTCAGCAGCCAGGGCGAAAGCTCCCTCTCGGAGGGTTACTGCTACGAATCCATCAATGGGGCCGACCGGGAAAAATTGCCGGTGGTGTTTGTGGTGCAGGACAATGGCTACGGCATTTCAGTGCCCAAGCGGGACCAGACCGCCAATGAATTCGCATGTGACAACTTCACCGGTTTCCAGAATCTGAAGATCATCCGGGCCGATGGGCTGGATGTGATGGATTCCATGCGGGCCATGCAGGAAGCCAAGGACTACGTCTGGACCGGCGCGGGACCTGCGATGGTCTACGCCACCTGCGTGCGCATCGGGGCCCATTCGAATTCCGACAAGCAGGAGTGGTACCGCGATGCCCAGGAATTGGCGGCGGCCAAGGCGGCAGATCCATTGCCCCGGTTCCGCGCGTTCTGTTTGGAAAATGGTATCGATGACGCCGAGTTGAAAGCCATCGAAGGCGCGAATCTGGCGACTTACAACGAAGCTTCCGACACGGCCATCCAGAGCGCCGATCCGAAGCCTGAGAGCATCTTTGATTTTGTGATTCCCGACCCTTGGGTCTCCGAGAAATTCCCCGATGGGACCCACCATGAAAGCGGCGAGGCCATCAGTCTGATCCAGGCGCTGAATCAGACCTTGAAGGAAGAATTCCGCGCGAATCCCGACACCTTCATCTGGGGCCAGGACATGGCCAACAAGGAGAAGGGCGGGATCTTCAATGTGTCGAAAGGGATGCAGAAGGAATTCGGAACCGGGCGGGTCTTCAACGCGCCCATCGCCGAGGACTACATCGTGGGCACCGCCAACGGATTCAGCCGCTTCAACGACAAGATCCGCGTGGTGGTGGAGGGCGCGGAGTTCGCGGATTACATCTGGCCCGCCGCCGAGCAGATCGTGGAGTGCAGCCATGAATACTGGCGCACCCATGGCCAGTTCGCGCCCAATGTCACCATCCGCCTGGCCTCCGGCGGCTACATCGGCGGCGGGCTCTACCACTCGCAGAATGTGGAGGCCTGGCTCACGAACCTGCCGGGCATCCGTGTGGTGGTGCCGGCCTTCAGCGACGATGCGGCGGGCCTGTTGCGCACCTGCATGCGCAGCCGGGGCGTGACGCTCTTCCTGGAACCGAAATTCCTCTACAACTCGAAGCTGGCCCAGGCCGTGGTGCCCGAGGATTTCGCGGTGCCTTTCGGCAAGGCGCGGGTTCGAAGGGCCGGAACCGGCCTTACGGTGCTGGCCTATGGCACCCCGGTCCACTTCGCGCTGGAAGCCGCCAAGAGACTGGAAGCCGAGGGTAAAAGCGTGGAAGTCATTGATCTCCGCAGCCTGAGTCCGCTGGATACCGAAACCATCTTTGCCTCCGTGAAGAAGACCCACCGCGTGCTCATCGCGCACGAGGACAAGGTCTTCGGTGGCTTCGGCGGGGAGCTGGCGGCCCAGGTGGCGAGCGAATGCTTCGCCTGGCTCGACGCACCCATCGAGCGGGTAGGCTCGGCGTTCACGCCCGTGGGCTTCAACCGCATCCTGGAGCGCGCCACCCTCCCCAACACCGACCGTGTGCTGGCGGGGATGAAAAAAGTCCTGGCGTTCTGAGGCGGGGAGATCGAGGAATCACGGCGAATCGGGTCCGGGCGCGATAGCCCGTGCGCTGATGGCAAGGGCAGCCTGGAACTGCTAGAATCCATCGCGACCCCACACCTTACGCCCACATACGTCCCCCAAGGGAGCCTTCCCGTGCTTTCCCGGCTGCGAACGGATTTCCAGCTCACGATCATCACGCTGTTCGGTGGATGCGCGGTGTTCGGAATCCTGCCTTTCGCGATCTACCGGTGCATTGCCGGGAACGTAGCTGCGGGCACGGTGGATGCTTTCCTCGTCCTGAGCATCTCCGCGGCGGTCGTCTATGCCTGGCGCACCGGAGACACCAAACGGTCCGGGATCTATCTCTCGGTGGTCAATACAGGTGGAGCGATGTTGGTGGCGGAGATCCTCGGGGTTCCCGGGCTGTCCTGGATGTACACCTCGTTGCTGGCCAATTTCTTCGTCGTGGGCAGAGGCTTGGCCACGATCCTCTCCGCCGCATCATTGGCCATCCTGGCCCTGCATGGCAAGGCCTTCGAAACCACGCCCCAGATGGTGTCCTTCCTGGCCACGGCAGGACTCGTGAGCCTCTTTGCCTTCATCTTCGCCTATCGCACCGAAACCCAGCGTCTCCAACTCGAGGTTCTCGTGACGCGCGACCCACTGACCGGGTTTCAAAACCGCCGGGCGATGGAGCAGGAGTTGCAGATGGCGATCGAGGTTCACAAGCGAACCAGCATCTCTTTTGGCATCATCATGATGGATCTGGACCACTTCAAGCGCGTCAACGACCAATATGGCCATGACGCCGGAGACCGGGTGCTGGTCGCGTTCGCGGACCTCATCCGGAAATTCACACGGAGGGTGGATCGAGCTTTTCGCTTCGGTGGAGAAGAGTTCATTTTGCTATTGCCAAGTGTGGATATCACTGGCCTGCGGACCGCCGCGGCGAACCTCCGCGGCAACATAGCCGCTGAATTAATGGGACCTGGTGGCCCCGTGACTATTTCTCTCGGCGCGGCCTTGCTGAATGGGGATGAAGACTGGCAGTCCTGGATGAAGCGGGCGGATCTGGCGATGTACCGCGCGAAAGAAGGGGGCCGCGATCGCGCTGTGATTGATGGTTTCGAGGTCGAGGGGGAAGCGTAATTCTGGAATCGCTCTAACCTGCCCCCACCTAGGCAAACAGCGCCCAGTCACGACTTCACTGCTCCCGCTAGAATCCATCCAGGACTTTCCTTCATGCGCTTGGATTCTGGACGACTTCTTGATGGCCGATATCTGATTGTCTGCCCCCTGGGTTCCGGGGGCATGGGTGAGGTCTACCAGGCCAAGGACCAGCGTCTGGGCCGCGATGTGGCCATCAAGGTCTTGCCGGAGCACTTAGCCCAGGCGCCGGATTCCCTGGCGCGATTCGAGTGGGAGGCCCGGGTGCTGGCGGCGCTGTCGCACCCGAACATACGGGCCATTCACGATCTATCGAAAGAAGGCGACCTCAATTTCGCGGTTATGGAATATCTGGAGGGCGTCACCCTGCGCCATCGCCTGGAAACCCAGGCCATGCCCCTGGACGAAGCCCTTGGGGTGGCCGCGGAGATCGCCGAAGGCCTGGCGGCAGCCCATGCCAAGGGCGTCATCCACCGGGATCTCAAACCCGAGAACATCTTCTTCACCGCCGAAGGCCAGGTGAAGATCCTGGATTTCGGCTTGGCGCGCATGGAAGAACGGTTGGCGGCGGGGCGGCAGCTGCCCGTGCGTCCATTGGAAACTCAACCGGGGTTGGTGATGGGCACCGCCAGCTACATGGCGCCGGAACAGGTGCGCGGCGAGGTGCTGGACGCCCGGTGCGATGTGTTCGCCTTCGGCTGCCTGCTGCACGAAATGATCACGGGGGGGCGCGCCTTCGCCGGCGAGACCATCGCGGAAATCGTGGCTGCGGTGTTGAAGGACGACCCCCCTTCGCTCATCTATCCGGGCAGCGGCATCCCCCCGGATGTGGCCGTGCTGGTGGAGGGTTGCCTGGAGAAGGATTTGTGGCGGCGCCTGCAGGGCATGAAGGAGGTGGCCGCTACGCTTCGAGCCATTTACCAGGGCAACAAAGCCAGCGGTCCCCATTCTGGGCCGTTTTTGTCCAGCGGACGCGGCACCTTGCATTCCGGGGAGTTGACGTCCGGCATTCCAAGCCAGGGCCATCGGGTTCGCAAAGTAGCGCCCGGACCCAGTCTTGCTCATCGCCTGCGGCGCGGGCTGTCGCGCCTTTGGCCCTTCCGCACCAAGGCCATCCGCTCCCTGGCGGTGCTGCCGTTCCTCAACACCTCCGGCGATCCGAGCGCCGAGTACCTGGGGGATGGCATCGCCGAAACGCTCATCGAGCGGCTCTCCCGGCTTCCGGATCTGCGCATCGCCTCCTGGAGCGCGGTCTCCAGGTTCAAGAGAGCGGAGCTGGATCTTGCCTTCGTCGGCCGCGAGCTGCAGGTGCGGGCTCTGCTTACGGGCCGCGTGAGCCACCGGGGACGGGAACTCACCGTGAGCGCGGAGCTGGTGGACGCCCGGACCAGCAGCCACCTCTGGGGGGAAAGCTATTCCCGCTCCTTCTCGGATCTGCTGGGCCTGCAACAGGAGATCTCCACGCGCATCGCCGAGAAGCTGAGCAGCAAATTAAGCGGCGAGATCCAGGCCCAACTCGCCCAGGCGCCCACGGCGGATCCCGAAGCCTTTCAGCTCTACCTGAAAGGGCGGCACGCCTGGCGGAAAAGGACCGCCGACGCGCTGCAGAAAGCCGTGGAGCATTTCCAGGCGGCCATTGATCATGATCCGAACTACGCCCTGGCCTATGCAGGCCTGGCGGATGCCTATGCGCTCCTCTCGTTTCTGGTGGGCGTCATGGCACCGCTGGATGCGCTGCCGCGAGCCAAAGCCGCGGCTGAAAAAGCACTGGACCTGGACCCGGGTCTCGCGGACGCCTACGCCTCCATGGGCATGATCCTGGAATCCTTCGAGTGGGATTGGGCCGGCGCGGAACGCTGCCATCGCCGCGCGCTGCAGCTGGCTCCGGTGAACCCGAACCTGCATCACCGCCTCGGGATGCACCTGCTCTATCGCTCTCGTTTTGATGAGGCGCTGAAC
This sequence comes from Acidobacteriota bacterium, assembly GCA_021786615.1. Classification (GTDB taxonomy): domain Bacteria; phylum Acidobacteriota; class Holophagae; order Holophagales; family Holophagaceae; genus JANXPB01. Next base: position 24,094 of record JAJYMZ010000063.1, on the reverse strand, counting down.
TGCTTTTCGCAGGCCCAGGAACTGGATCCCCTCGCGCCGCTCTTTCACGTGGGACCGGGCCTGCCTCACTACTTCCAGCACCAAGGAGATGCGGCCGTGAGGGAGTTCAAAAGGGCCACGGTGCTCGCCCCAGGATTCCTCATCGCCCACCTGATGCTGGGACTGGCCCTGGTCCAGCAGGGCTCCTATGACGAAGCCATCAGCGCTTTTGAAGCCGCCAATGCCATCGCCCCCACGCCCGATGGGCTGGCCATGCTGGGCCACGCCCACGGCCGAGCGGGCCACCTGGACGAAGCCAGGGAACTGCTGCTACGCCTCAAGCAGATGGCGGCCACCCGGTACGTCTCCGCCTACGGCCTGGCCGTGCTGCACCTCGGCTTGGGCGATGGCGAACGGGCCCTGGCCCACCTGGAACTGGCGGTGCAACAGCGCTGCGAGCTGCTGGTGTACGTGGGCATAGACCCGCGCCTGGACGAACTGCGGAGCGATGAGCGCTTCCAGGCGATTCAGCGGCGCGTGCTGGGCTGATCCAGAATTAGACCGTCGCCAGTGATTGCTTGTAGGCCGCTTCGAGGGTCGTGGCGATTTCACTGGGCTCGTGCCCCAGGAAATCCGTGCGCTGGAGCAGGTGCAGCAGCTGGCCGTCCTTCAGGATGGCGGCCTGGGGCGAGCTGGGGGCGGCGCCCTCGAAGTACTCGCGCGCGGCTTGGGTGGCCTCTTTTTCCATGCCGGCGAACACCGTGACCAGGTGGTCGAATTTCAGGCCCTTTTCTTTGAGGGCCAGGGTCAGGCCTGGCCGCGCTCCGGCGGCGGCGCAGCCGCACACGCTGTTCACAACCAGCAGGGTGGTGCCCGGACGCTGAAGGGCCTGGTCCACTTGCTCAGGATTCATCAGGTGTTCGAAGCCGATCTGCGTGAGTTCCTCGCGCATGGGCGCGACCATGTGTTCGGGATAATTGGACATCTGGGGTGCTCCTTGACAGAGTCTCAGTATACGACATGCTTGGGTCCTGGGTCCTGGGTCCTGGGTCCTGAGTCCTGAATCGAGAGTCGAGAGTCGAGAGTTCAGAGTCCAAGTCCCACTAGTTGAAAAGTAAAAAAGTCGAAAAGTCGAGTAGTGGAAAAAACAGGAGGCCCACGGCCCACCGCCCACCGCCATTTTTCGGTGGCCCGCGCTCAACCCCACGGCATACTGAAAGATTGGAGTTTTATGGGCAACCACGCCCGGTGGAGCTAAACCATGAAGGATTTCTTCAAGCATCTTTTCGCGTCGCTGCTGGCGCTGGTGATCTTCAGCGGGGGGTTCTTCGTCCTGTTCATGATCCTGGCGGCGGCCAGCGGGAGCAAGACCGTGGTGCCGGCCAAGGCTGTGCTGATCTTTGATCTCAGCACCAACATCCCCGATTCGGTGCGGGACGATGATCCAGGGGAGGCGCTGCAGCAGGCCTTGAGCGGCCGCGAAGCCGCCACGCCGCTCTATTCGCTCATCAAGGCCCTGGACCGGGCCGCCACGGACAACCGCATCGCGGCCCTCTACCTCACGGGCAATCCGGAATCCACGGGCTACGGATCGGGACCCGCGGCCCTGAAGGAATTGAAGGAAGCTATCCTGCGCTTCAAGGCCAGCGGAAAGCCCATCGTGGCATACAACATGGGTTGGGGAAAGAAGGCCTACTATCTTTGCGCCGGCACCGGCAAGGTCATCGTCAATCCCTTCGGAGAGATGGAAATGACCGGCCTCGCGTCGGAACCCATGTTCTTCGGCGGCGCCTTCCAGAAATACGGCATCGAGGTGCAGGTCACCCGGGTGGGCAAGTACAAGAGCGCCGTGGAGCCCTTCCTGCTTGACAAGATGAGCGACCCATCCCGGGAACAGATGGTCAAACTACTGGGCGATATCTGGGGCGAGTGGAAGGACAGCGTCGCCAAGGACCGCCACAAGACCAGCGAGGACATCCAGAAGATCGCCGATGAGCAGGGGATCCTGATGGCGTCGGAAGCCAAGGCCGCGGGCCTGGTGGACCAGATCGCAGCGGAGGACGAAGTGCTGGACCAGTTGAAAGCCCTGGCCGGGAAGGCTGCCAAGGACCAGGATTTTCCCCAAGTGAGCATGGATGAATATGCGGGCCTGCCCGCCGAAGCGCAGAAGGGCAAGAACCGCATCGCGCTCATCTATGCGGAAGGCGAGATCGTGGACGGCGATGGCCATGGCGGCCAGATCGGCGGCGACAAGCTGGCCCGGGAACTGCGCAAGCTGCGCCTGGACAAGAATGTCAAGGCCGTGGTCATGCGCGTCAACAGCCCCGGCGGCAGCTCGTCGGCCAGCGAGGTCATCCAGCGGGAAGTGATCCTGCTGAAGGAAGCCAAGAAGCCCGTGGTCATCTCCATGGGCTACGTGGCGGCCTCCGGCGGCTACTGGATCAGCACCTATGGCTCCCGCATATTTGCCGAACCCAACACCATCACCGGCTCCATCGGCGTCTTCGGCCTGCTGCCCAACGTGAAGAAGCTCGCCAACGAGCACGGCATCACCTGGGACGAAGTTTCAACCAGCAAGATGGCCAATCCCATGACCATGGCGCGGCCCAAATCCGAATTCGAACTGGCCCGCATCCAGGGCGTCGTGGATCACGTCTACGACCAGTTCCTGTCCAAGGTCGCCCAGAGCCGCGGCCTCACCAAGGAGGGCGTGAACGAGATCGCCCAAGGGCGCGTGTGGAGCGGCCAGGAAGCCCTCAAGCTGAAACTGGTGGATGAGCTGGGGGGTCTTGATGACGCCATCCGTTCCGCGGCGAAGCTCGCCAAGATCGAGAATGATTACCGTGTGGAAGGCCCAGGTATCGGTAAGAAGCCCATCGAGAAACTGCTGGAAGCCCTTTCAGGCGAGAAGCAGCGGAAGCTCGTCAAGGGCCCCGCGGAACAGCTCATGGCCGAGTTCCAGCGCCAGCTGAAAATGCTCACCGCCCTGAACGATCCCCAAGGGGTCTATGCCCGGATGCCAGTGGAGATTTCAATTCGGTAAAGAAGGCAATAGGCTCTGGGCTGTAGGCTGTAGGTGATTCGGAGCGCGCCTTCGGCGCGACTTCTGACCTATCGCCCACAGCCCACGGCCCACCGCCAACGGTCTACTGCCCAGCCTCGGGTCTCCAGCCCTGCAGCACGCGCATGTAGCTGGCGCGGTGGAAGGCGTGGGGATTGGGGACCTTGGCCAGGCTCAGGCTGCCGAGACCCTGGCGCAGGCTTTCATATTCATGCTGTTCCAGCCATTCCTCCATGCCCTCGCGCAGGGTCTGGAGATAGGAAGGACCGTGCTGAAGCAAGGCGGAAACCACCTGCACGCAGGAGGCGCCCGCAAAGACGGCTTTCACTGCGCTCAGGGAATCGTGGACGCCGCCGCTGCAGGCCAGGCTGCCCTTGAACTGGCCATGGAGCACCGCCAGGGCGTTCAAGCGCAGCGGCAGTTCCGTGGGCCTGGAAAGCAGGAGCTTTGGCACCAGTTTCAGCTCTTCCAGGTCAAAGTCCGGCATGAGGATGCGGTTGAACAGCACCAGCCCATCGGCCCCCGCGGCTTGCAATTTCTGGGCGAAGTTCGGCAATGAGCTGATGAAGGGGGAAAGCTTCACCGCCACGGGAATCTTCACGCGGGCTTTCACCGCGCGAACCATGTCGGCGATGCGTTGTTCCACGGCTTCGCCGGTCTGCTGGGCGTCGGTGGTGACCTCGTAGACATTAAGTTCCAGGGCGTCCGCGCCCGCCTGTTCCATGAGCCCCGCGCCCCCCAGCCATCCGGATGCTGTAGTGCCGTTCAGGGACGCGATGACGGGGACCGCCACGGCCTCCTTGATGCGGCGGATCTGCTCCAGGTAGGCGCTGGGGCCCAGGGCGAATTCATGGGGGGCCGGCAGGTAGGAGAGCCCTTCGGGATTGCTGTTCGCATGCAGCTCCAGGTCCCGCATGGTGCCGACGTATTCGCGCTCGATCTGTTCCTCGAAAAGCGAGTGCATCACGATGGCTGCGGTGCCCGCGTCTTCCAACTCCCGGACGGTGTCCAGGTCATCCACCAGGGGCGAAGCGCCCACCATCAGGGGATGCGGCAGATCCAGGCCCAGGTAGGTTGTGGATAGATCCATGGCATTGCTCCAATCTGGCAGAGCCAGAAGCAGAATTAGAGTTTTGATTGTCGATTGTCGATTGTCGATTTCCGATTTCCCACCATGCGTAGATCTCCAATCGCAAATCTTGTTGAGATTGCACAGGACTTCGGAATCAAGAAATTATGTGGTGGATGCGGAAGGCGCGACGGCATCCAGCCGAGACAATTTTTCATACGCCGCATAGCGGCGGGCGTTCTCTTCGGTGGCCTCGGCCATCATCCGCTTGAAGGCTTCAGGGTGCTGTTTCTCCACGATGCGGAACCGGGCCTCGTTGCTGGTGAAGTTGCTCAGCTCGCCCTTCGGCGCGTTGGAGTCCAGAGCCAGGGCGCTGAGTCCTTGCTCCAACCGCCTAGGATCATAGCGGAACAGGGGCCAGTAGCCGGTTTCCACCGCCAACTTGGTCTGCTCGGCGCTCATGGCCAGATCGTAACCGTGGGCGATGCAGGGGCTGTAGGCCAGGATGAGGCTCGGGCCCTTGAAGGATTCCGCCTCCTGGAAGGCCCGCACGGTCTGGGCGTCCTTGGCGCCGATGGCCACTTTGGCGACGTAGACATGGCCATAGCTCATGGCCAACAGCGCCAGGTCTTTCTTTGGCGTGGTCTTGCCGCTCACGGCGAATTTCGCCGCGGCCCCCAGGGAGGTGGATTTGGAAGCCTGGCCGCCGGTATTGGAGTAGACCTCGGTGTCCAGCACTAGGATGTTCACGTCCAGATCCGAGGCCAGCACGTGGTCCAGGCCGCCGTAGCCGATGTCGTAGGCCCAGCCGTCGCCGCCGATGATCCACACGCTGTGCTTCACCAGGTGGTCCGCCAGCTCCATGAGCTGGATTGCTGCGGGATCTTTGGATGAGCCCAACCTTGTTTTCAGCTCCATGACGCGGTCACGCTGAATGCGAACACTCGCCTGATCCGGCTGGGTGGCTTCCAGCAGGCCATGCACCAGCTCCTCGGGCAATAGGGAGGAGTTGCGGACGAGTAATTCCCGCGCCTGTTCAGCGTGCTTTTCCACGGCCAGGCGCATGCCGTAGCCGAACTCGGCGTTGTCCTCGAACAAGCTGTTGGCCCAGGCGGGGCCGCGGCCTGCCTTGTTCACGGTGTAGGGCGTCGTCGGCAAATTGCCGCCGTAGATGGACGAGCAGCCCGTGGCGTTGGCGATGAGGAGCCGATCGCCGTAGAGCTGCGTGAGCAGCTTGATGTAGGGCGTTTCTCCGCAGCCTGAGCAGGCGCCGCTGAACTCGAACAGGGGCTCCAGGAACTGGATGCCCTTCACGTCCAGCTTCACGGCGTCGCTGTCCACCTGGGGCAGGTCCAGGAAGAATGCGAAATTCGCGGCCTCGCGCTCCCGGATGGGGGCCTGGGGCACCATGTCAATGGCCTTGTGCTTGGGATTGCTCTTGTCCTTGGCGGGGCAGATCTGCACACAAAGCGTGCAGCCCGTGCAATCCTCTGGCGCCACTTGGATGACGTATTTCTGGCCTTTGAAGTCCTGGCCCTTGTAATCCATGGATGCGAAGCCAACAGGCGCGCCAGCAAGCGCGGCAGGCTCGAAGACCTTCGCGCGGATGGCTGCATGAGGACAGATCAGCGCGCACTTGTTGCACTGGATGCAGATGCTGGAATCCCAAGCCGGGATCTCCTGGGCAATGTTGCGCTTCTCCCACTTGGCGGTGCCCGTGGGCCAGGTGCCGTCCGGTGGGAACGCGCTCACTGGGAGCCTGTCCCCCAGGCCTTCCAGGATGAGCGCGCTCACCTGTTTGACGAAATCGGGCGCCGCATCGGGCACCACGGGGGGGCGGCGCCGATTGGTATTCGGCAAGGCGGGAACCTTGACTTCATGCAAGTGCGCCAGGGCCGCGTCCACGGCCTCGAAATTGCGCTGGACCAGCGCCTCGCCCTTCTTGGCGTAGGTCTTCTCGATGGCGTGCTTGATGGCGGCAATGGCCTCGTCCTGGGGCAGCACGCCGGAAATGGCGAAGAAGCAGGTCTGCATGATGGTGTTGATGCGGCCGCCCATGCCGCTTTCCTTGGCCACCTTGTAGGCGTCAATGGTGTAGAACTTGATGCGCTTCGCGATGATCTGTTCCTGCATTTCGAAGGGCAGGGTGGCGAAGATTTCCTCGGGCGCCGTGGGACTGTTCAGAAGGAACGTGGCTCCGTCCACGGCTTCGGCCAACATCTCGAAGCGGTCCACGAACTGGGGTTGGTGGCAGGCGATGAAGTTCGCGGTGCGGACCAGGTAGGGGCTGTGGATGGGGTCGGGGCCGAAGCGAAGGTGGCTGATGGTGATGGCTCCGCTCTTCTTGGAGTCGTACACGAAGTAGCCCTGGCCGTGATTCGGGGTTTCTTCGGCGATGATCTTGATGCTGTTCTTGTTGGCCCCCACAGTGCCGTCGCTGCCCAGGCCGTAGAAGAGGCAGCGGGTCACGCTGCCGTGTTCCAGGTCGAAAGCTTCGTCCACCGCCAGGCTGAGCCCCGTGACATCGTCGTTGATGCCCACGGTGAAAGCGCGCCGGGGCTTGGACTTTTCCAGTTCGTCGAACACCGCCTTCGCCATGGCGGGCGTGAACTCCTTGCTGGACAGTCCATAGCGGCCGCCGATGAGCCGCGGTTCCTGGAGCAGGGGGCTCCAGCCTTCTTCATGCGCTTCACGCAGCGCCGCGGCCACGTCCAGGAAGAGCGGTTCCGCCGGAGCGCCAGGTTCCTTGCAGCGATCCAGGATGGCGATGGACTTCACCGAGGTGGGCAGAGCCGCTACGAAATGCTTCACCGAGAAGGGGCGATAGAGGCGCACCTTGAGCACGCCCACGCGCTCGCCCTTGGGCACGGCCCAATCCACGTATTCCTGAACGGTCTCGGCGCCAGAGCCCATGACCACCACCACGCGCTCAGCCTGGGGATGCCCGGCATATTCAAAGAGCTTGTAGGCGCGTCCGGTGAGGGCAGCGAACTTGTCCATTTCCTCCTGGACAGCCTCGGGCAGGGAGGTGTAGTAGCCGTTGGCGGCCTCCCGGGCCTGGAAGAAGGTGTCGGGATTGGCCGCGGTGCCGCGGATGACTGGATGGTTCGGGCTCAGGGCCCGGGCGCGGTGCGCGGCGACCCATTCATCCTTGATCATGGCCCGCAAAACACTGTCGTCGAGCATCGCGATTTTGGCCACCTCGTGGCTGGTGCGGAAGCCGTCGAAGAAATGCATGAAGGGCACGCGGGTGCGCAGCGTGGCCGCGTGGGCCACCAGCGCCAGGTCGTGGGCCTCCTGCACCGAATGGGAGGAGAGCAGGGCGAGGCCCGTCTGGCGGCAGGCCATCACGTCCGAGTGGTCGCCGAAGATGGAAAGCGCGTGGGTGGCGATGGTGCGGGCCGCCACGTGCATGCAGAATGGCGTCAATTCTCCCGCGATCTTGTACAGGTTCGGGATCATCAGCAGCAGCCCTTGGGAGGACGTGAAGGTGGTGGTCAGCGAGCCCAATTGCAGGGCCCCGTGGACCGCGCCTGCGGCGCCGGCCTCGCTTTGCATTTCCGCCACGCGCGGGACGGTGCCCCAGATGTTCCTCCGGCCTTCGGCGGACCACTCATCCGCCAGCTCCCCCATGGTGGACGAGGGTGTGATGGGGTAGATCGCGATGACTTCGCTCAGGCGGTGCGCGATGGAGGCCGCGGCCTCGTTTCCATCAATGGTGACCATGCGTGGCCCGATCTTGAAAACTCCCGGGCCCTTCCAGATTTTCCCATCTGGAATTGTCTATAAGCTTCACCGCTCTGGACTGGAGCTTCAAGGGAAGCGCGCTAAAGCGTGAGCGGAGTCACAAGGCTGTAAGTCCTGAGTCCTGAGTCCTGGGGCCGAGTCGAGAGTCGAGCGTTGAGAGTTGAAAGTCCGGGGCCCGCGGGCGCTGTGCGCCCCCGCGAAGCTATTTCGGGTTCCAGTGAAGGCTGATGGAACTTCTTGGTATCGGGTTCACTGATACGCGAGACATAGGGAAATCTGGTGCTATTTCTTCGCGTTATTTAGCGACATTCACGGTTCCAATTTTTTTAGACAACCCAGGGGACCGTTCACACTGGGGCCTTGCTCATCGCAGCTCGCTCACATCAACTGCCGATCCAAAATTCCAAGCGTGTGCTAGCCCCTCCAAGCCTCCACGGTCCTATTGAAGATCCAAGATTCCCGGGGGTCCATCCAGATCCAAATGCTGGTGCGCCAGATCCACCTTCCACCAGGCCTTGATGTAGGGAACTTCGCGCAGGCCGGCGCGCCCGGGGCGAAGATCCCGCAGGGTCACCATGTCGTAGCCCATGGGTGCGGGCGAAAGATACACGACTTCGCCGATTTTTTGGCCACCCATGAAAACGCCGCAGCCGATCCATTCATGGCGGAAACTTTCATCTTCACCTTTCGAGGCGAGAGCTTCGGGCATCCATAGCGCCCAACCCTTGAAGGGCTCAGCGGCCGTGCGATCGGGGATGCCTTCGAAAGCCACGCAGGGGCGATCTTGCTGCCAACGGACCAGCCTGACTTTCGTATTTCTTGCGGGCGGCTCCGGGCTCATCGCTTCTTCGAGATTCATGGATGGGGGCGCCAGCACCAGCCCATCCAGCGCGGGCAAGCGCTCGGGTTCATCCATGAGCGAGTGGAACAGGAATTCACCCTTCAATCCCTGCACCTTCGCCAAGTGGCCCAGCAAAAGCATCAGGCTTCCGTGGAGGATTCGGTCGTGTCATGGCGATCCCGCCGGGGACGATCTTTTTCGTCCTCGTCAAAGAGCTCCAGGTTCACCACCAGGCCCTGTTTCTCTCCCGCGGCCTGCACCAGGGTGCGCAGCGACGAGATCATGCGACCGCTTTTGCCGATGATGCGCCCGCGATCCACCTGCTCGGCGAAAATCACGACTTCGCGCTTCCGGCCAGCCTCCCGGACCTCAATGCGCAGGGCTTCCGGATGGTCCAGCATGGGACTCAGCACATCTTTGAGGAATGCTTCAAAATCAGCGGCCATGACGTCCCCACTTAAAAGAAAACCGGACCCGATATTGCACCATGTGCAGACGGGCCCGGCTTTCAAGATTCTGGATCTTAAAGAATCGCGTGCTTCTTGAAGAGGTCCACCACCGTCTTGGAAGGGCTGGCGCCCTTGGCGATCCAGGCCTTGGCCTTGTCGGCGTCGATGCGGACAGTCTCCCCGGAACTCGCAATGGGGTTCACGAAACCAAGCACCTCGATGGCCTGGCCGGTGGGAATACGATCGTTCTCGCTGACGACGATGTGGTAGAAGGGACGCTTCTTGGCGCCGTTACGGGCTAGACGAATGGAAAGCATGGGTACTCCTTGAGCGGATCAGTTTATCCCGGGATTGGTGATTTCCCAAGGGGAAATTCCAGGCAAGTGGATCAGAACGGCATTCCAATGCCGCCGCCCTTCATGGCGCCAGCCATGCGCTGCATGCGGGACATGAACTTGGGATCGTTCATTTGCGTCATCATCTTTTTCATTTCCAGGTACTGCTTCAGCAGCTGATTCACTTCCTGTACGGGGCGGCCGGAACCTCCGGCCACGCGGCGTTTGCGCTTGGCGTCCAGCAGGTTGTGGTTGGCCCGCTCCTTGGGCGTCATGGAATCCAGGATCGCCGTCAGGTGCTTCATGCGCTTGTCCGTGGCCAGGCTGGCCATCTGCTCCTTTTGCTCTTTGGAGACGCCCGGCAGCGGCAGCATCCCCATGATCTTGGTCATGCTGCCCAGTTTCGAGACCTGCTGGAACTGCTTGCGCATGTCCTCGAGGGTGAACTGGTTCTTGGCCATGCGGCTGGCCATGCGCTCCGCTTCTTTCTCGTCAATTTTGTCCTGGGCGTGCTCGATGAGGCTCAGCACGTCGCCCATGCCGAGGATGCGCTGGGCCATGCGATCCGGGTGGAAGCGCTCGAACTCGTCGAGCTTTTCGCCGGACCCCGTGAACTTGATGGGCTGGCCCGTGGCCTGCTTGATGCTGAAGGCCGCGCCGCCGCGGGTATCTCCGTCGGTCTTGGTGAGGATGACGCCGGTGATGCCCAACTGCTCATGGAAGGATCCGGCGGAGCGCACGGCGTCCTGGCCGGTCATGGCGTCCGCCACGAACAGGATTTCCGAAGGCCCGCAGGCGGCCTTGATGCGCGATAGTTCTGCCATCAGGGCTTCGTCAAGGTGAAGGCGGCCCGCGGTATCCAGGATCACCACATCCCAGCCCTTGGTTCTGGCTTCCTTCACGGCCGCCACGCAGATTTCGACGGGGTCCTTGCCCTCGTGATGGAAGCTGGGGATGCCCGCGTCCTTGGCCACCACGTGCAGCTGCTGGATGGCGGCGGGGCGGTACACGTCCGCGGGCACCAGCAGGGGCGAGCTGCCGTTCTTCTTCAGGAACTTGGCCAGCTTGCCGCAGGTGGTGGTCTTGCCCGCGCCCTGGAGGCCCACCATCATCACCACCGTGGGAGGCTGGGCTGCGAAAGCCAGCGGCTTTTCATCCGCCTGGCCGCCCATGATTTCCACGAGCTCCTTGTGGACGATGTCAATGAAGGCCTGCCCCGGATTCAGACCCTGCATGACTTCGGCGCCAAGGGCCTTTTCTTTCACGCGGGCCAGGAAGGTCCGCGCCACGCCCACGTGCACATCGGCTTCCAGCAGGGCCATGCGGACTTCCCGCAAGGCCTCGTCAATGTTGGATTCCGTGAGCTTCGACTGGCCCCGGAGGGTCTTCATGGCCTTGCTGAGTTTTTCGGTGAGGGAATCGAACATGCGCCAACCTTCAAGGGCCCGCTGGGCCCAATCCTCCATTGTACTTGGCACTGCGGGGAATGCCGAGGGGCAAGAAAGGCGCGCAGCCATGCTGAAATGGTTCCAGGGGGTTTCATGACCAACCGCCTTGCGGAAAGCCTCAGTCCATATCTGCTCCAGCACGCCCACAACCCCGTGGACTGGCGGCCCTGGGACGCGGCGGCCTTGCAGGAGGCCAAGGACCTGGACCGGCCGATATTTTTGTCCATCGGTTACAGCGCCTGCCACTGGTGCCACGTGATGGAGGGCGAGTCCTTCGAAAATCATGAAGTGGCAGACATCCTGAATAAGCATTTCATCCCCATCAAAGTGGACCGGGAGGAGCGGCCGGACCTGGATGATCTATACATGGACGCGGTGCAGACCCTCACGGGCCGCGGGGGCTGGCCCATGAGCGTGTGGCTCACGCCGGATCTGCGGCCCTTCTACGGCGGCACCTACTTTCCGCCGCTGCCGACGCGCGGGATGCCGGGCTTCATCCCGCTGCTGAAACGTATCGCGGAATTGTGGGACGAGAAGCGTTCCGATGTGATGGGACAGGCTGCGGAATTGACCAACGATCTGGCACGGCAGGCGAGCCTTGCGGTGCGGCAGGCAGGTGACTCCTTGCCGGATGAAGGCGCATTTGAAACTGCGCTTCAGTCATTGCGCGGCAGCTTCGATGCCCGGTGGGGAGGCTTTGGCGGCGCGCCGAAATTCCCGGCCCACATGGCCATCGAACTGATCCTGCGGCGGGGCTCCGCATCCGATCAGGCCATGGCGGTCCGCACCCTAGATGCCATGGGGGAAGGCGGGATGTACGACCATCTGGGGGGCGGCTTCTCCCGCTATAGCGTGGACATTCAGTGGCTGGTGCCGCACTTCGAAAAGATGCTCTATGACAATGCGCAGCTTATTTGTTGTTACCTGGCGGCCTTTCAGAAAACTGGCGATGAAAACTACGCCACGATCGCAAGAGAAAGCCTGGACTACCTGCTGCGGGACATGCTCGATGAATCCGGCGGCTTCCATTCTTCCGAGGACGCGGACAGCGAAGGCGAGGAAGGGAAGTTCTACGTCTTCACGCAGGACGAAGTGCGGCGGGCCTTGGGGGATGAAGCGCAAGAATTCTGCGAAGCCTATGGCATCACGGCCAGGGGCAACTTCGAAAAGGGCGCCTCGGTGTTGCACACCTTTGACCGCCCCGTGGATTTCACGGGAGACAAGGAGGCGACGCTCAATAAGCTCCGCCGGAAACTGCGCGAAGTCCGCGATGCTCGCGTCCGGCCCGGCAAGGACGACAAGGTGCTGGCCGCCTGGAATGGACTGGCGCTTTCGGCCTTTGCTCGTGGGGCGCAAATTTTGGGCGATAAACGTTACTTGGATGCCGCGGGCGCTTGCGCGGAATTCATCCAGCGCGAGCTTTGGGAAAGCGGCACCCTGCTGCGCGTCTATCGTCAGGGCCGAGCTCACACGCCGGGTTTCCTGGAAGACTACGCGGCCGTGGCCAATGGACTGGTGGACGTCTATGAATCGGGTTTCGAGGTCAGGTGGCTGCGTCTGGCGGAACAGATCGCAGATGCCATGCGCGCCAAGTTCAAAGACGCGCAGGAAGGTGGATTCTTCAGTACCGAAGAGGGCCGCAGCGATCTCCTGTTCCGCCAGAAACCAGGCTTCGACAACGCACTTCCCAGTGGAAATACCTTAGCTGCCTCGGCCTTGTCCAGGCTTGCCAGGCACCTGGACCGGGACGATCTCAGGACTTCGGCGGAACGCATCCTGAAGTGTTTCGCGCCCTTGATGAATCGTGCTCCACGCGCCTTTCTCGGCATGATCAATGCATTGGATTCAGTCTTGAGGTCGTCGCTGGAGATCGTCATCGCTGGCGATCTGAAGCAAGCTGGGAGCTTGCTCGCACAAGTCCACAAGACCTATCTTCCGCACCGTGTCTTGAGTTGGGCCGGAGCCGATCCGTCGCTTCCCTTGCATAAAGGTAAGACCTCGCCAGAAGGGCAGCCGCGGGCTTTCGTCTGCCAGAACAATTCATGTGCGGCCCCCGCTGTAGATGCGAAGACATTGGGAATTATGCTCCTTAAAACTTCTCCTTAATTTTCCCCTTGAACCCAGGAACGGATGGCTCATCTTGAGCCTTGAGATCGCACAACTAAAGCGATCCTACTCATGGGGCGGCCATTCCCTGCCTGCCCTTCCAGCGTGCGGATCTTCTAGGTTTCCGCAGAGCTGCGACCCCGAAAAAAGGGCACCCTTCGGTGCCCTTCCTCATGTCAGCGGAAGGCCGCGCAATGGGTGGTGCTGAGCGTATAATCGAGCGCGTTACGGCGCCCTATTCCGAACCCAAATAAACGCCTTGAATCACGCGCCAGGGAAACCTAACTTGCCTTCCTTGGCCAGTTCCCGGATCTTCGCCAGGGCGTTGTCCAACTGGCCTTTCATGAGTTTCTCGGCGCCCATCATCTTCATCATCGCCGGCAAGTCAGCCTCGTCCACGATCCGCAACTGGCACTGGCCTCCCGCGGGCGTGATCTCGAAGCGCAAAGTGTGATCGAACATCTTTTTCGCGCCTGGCACCAGAGTCACGAGGGTGGGTGAAACCTTCTGGCCGATGAGCGCTTCCACCGGCATGGTCATGCCCATCACTTCGAGCTTGTAGCGGTGGCTGTCAGCATCGCCGCTGAATTCCTTGGCCTCAGGTTCCAGGAAGGCCCGGTGGTTGGAGAGATCCGAGAGAAATGAGAAGAGCCGCTCGGCGGGCAGGGGAAGAGTGGCTGTTGCCGTGGCGATGGAAGTCATATGGGCCTTTCAGTATCCGTTTCCCGAGTGTGGCAGATCCCTCCGGCCTGGGGCCTCTCGAAAACCATATGGCCCGTCGCAGCCATCTGTTGATGGCCGCGGCGGCGGCATGGATGTCGGAAGGCTCTAAGTGCGGCGGCTTGGAACCCGCATCAATACACCGTGAGACTGAAGCCGACGCTGGAGGGACCGGTGGAGGCCGTTCCCGTCCCACTCTGCTGGATGGTGAACCCAAGGGTCCCGGTGTTCATGCCCACCACGTAGCCTGAACAGGGGAAGGAGGGGTTGATCGTCGAAGTGCCGCCCACCGGGATGGTGCCTCCGGATTGATCCAGGGTGACGAAGGCCATGGGGTTCGAGGTGGTCCACTGGAGAGGCACGTTGCCCGTATTGGTGATGATGATGGGGGAGAAGGGCGTTGGGCAGGGAGAGACCCCGATCTGGTGGGAGAGGACTTCGGAAACCGTGGAGAAGGTGTGGCTGATGATCGCCGGGGTGCCCGCAAAATCGAGGATGCCCGTGGCCATGCCCTCGCCGATGTAGACGCCGCCTGGGACGAAGAAGGCAGGTGGATCCACGGGGTCCACATCCACCCGCCAATGGGAGGGAAGCGCAGCCTGGTTCGGGCTGGACGCGGTGCCCGCGACCGCGACCGTGGCGGGAGTGCCTGCGACCGGGTCGAAGGCTCCGATGGGCACTGGTGGGGCAGGCGGTGGCGCCCAGGGCAGCAGGAGGGCGACATTACCGTCCAGCTTGTTGAATGAGTAGGTGAAGGTTCCTGCGGTGGGGGCCCAGTTGGACACGACGAATTGGGTGGGCAGGATTCCGACCCCGCCAGGGAAGGTGTAGGGTCCGCCGGGTTGCACCGTGAGGATCGGAACCTTCTTGATCGGCGGGCCGGGAAGGGCCGGAAGGTGCACAAGGTAGTCCTCGACTTCGCCGGAGCTGAGGGAGCCGCTGCCGTCCCACGCACCCGAGGCTATGGGGTCCCGGGTCAGCGCGATGCGCATCCAGGCGGGATCCGGGAGGATGTTGCCGTTGGAGAACGCGAAGGCCGGGGGAGAGAAAGTCGTGGAAGTTCCGGCCGCGGGCAGGGACACGGGTTGGTTCTGGACCACCCATTCGGATGCCCCGTCCCAGGCGCCGTTCATGTTCTTGTCGAAGACCGCATTCAGGTACATGGTTCCACCGGAGCTGCCGGCCGGGGCGGTCACCCGCACCGTGATCGCCGCCGGAGGCGGAATCGAGGTGAGGACGACGATCATGTTCTGAAGTCCATCCTCGTCGGTGAAATCGCCAAGGACGGCATCGGCGGTCAGGCTGGCGAGAGTCCCCAGGGTTCCGTCCGCGGTGCTCTGGGTACGGGCTCCGTTGTGGGCGAGCAGGGTCGGAAAGCCGCCGATCTGGGCAGGGTTGATGATCCCGAAGACATTCGGGTACCCGGTGGCGGTCCCGTCCGGCGCTTCCCCGAAATTGAAAACGGCGGGCGCCGGCACGGTCACGGTCACACTCCGCGTGGCTGTGGCTGTGACACCACCCTGGGTGTTGGAAGCGGTGAGGGTGTAAGTTGTGGTGGCCGAGGGGTTGACGGATTTGCACGTGCCCGTGACGGGGCCCACCCCCTGGTCGATGCTCAGGCCCGTGGCGCCCGTGACGGTCCAGCAGATGGTGCTGGGCTCGGAGGACGCGACGGTGGCGGGTGTGGCCGTGAAACTGCTGATCACGGGGGCGGGCACCACGGTTACGGTGGTGGTGGCGGTGGCGGAGCCTGCCGCGTTGGAGGCCGTGAACGTATACGTGGTAGTGGCCGCCGGGCTCACGGCCTTGCTGGTGCCAGTCACCGCCCCCACGCCCTGGTCGATGGCCAGGCTGGAGGCCCCGGACACGCTCCAGGACAAGGTGCTGCTCTGCCCCGCGGGAATGGCGCTGGGCGTGGCCACGAAGGAACTGATGGTGGGCGCAGGGGTGGGCGCGCTGCCGCCTCCGCTGCCCCCTCCGCAGGACACGAAGAGGGGAAAGGACGAGGCCAGGAGCGTCCAGGAAATGATTCGCAGCGACCGGATACGCATGGTTCCTCCAAAGAATGCGCGGTGATGGCAACTGAGGATGAGTCCAGGTTGAACGGAATCGGTGCCCAAATATACGGCCTGGGGAAGGAAGCGCAAGGAGGAAACGGAAAGTCTGGGGAGGCTCCAACCGCCGTTGACGGAAGAGAATCCTGGCGTTCGGATCAGCGGACCGGTGGATGGCGGTCTGGCGAGGCCACCGGCTTGGCTTCGGTGATTCCTGGGAGAGCCTTCACCGCAGCGTGATGAGCGTGGCTCCTGCTCCGCCCTGGCTCAAGGGGGCGTCCTCGACGTTTTTGATGCCGGGGTGTCCTTGCAGCGCCAGGCGCACGGCGCTTTTCAGCCGGCCCGTGCCGTGGCCGTGGACGATGCGGATGTGCAGGCGGCCTGCGGCGAGGGCGCTTTCCACGAAACGGTGGACTTCGGTGTCCACGTCATCGCTGGCGCGGCCGATGAGGTTCAATTCTTCGAGAGCATCATGGCTGTCCACATGGATGCGCACCTGGGCTTCTTTCGGTTTCGGCGGCGCGAGATCCTTGCGATGCAGAGCCTCCAGCTCGCCGGCCCGGGCCTCGAAACGCTTGCCATGAGCCACTTCCAGGGTCACGCGATCGCCCTTCACGACGAGGATCCGGCCCTCCAGGCCAAGGCCCTGGTGCCGGGCGAACCCACCCGCCTTGAGGCTTGGAAGATCCTTGCCGGGAGTGGGTTTCTGGACCTTCGGCTTCAGCTCCGAGGTGGCGATTTTCGAGAGCAATTTCACCCGCTCATGGGTCTCCATGCCCAGCCGGTCGGCATTTTCTGAAAGCTTTGATTTCGACTTCAACTCCTTCACCAGGCGCTTGCCCTCGTGATCCAGGAAATCCAGCACGCGCTCTACCTTTTCCGTGCCTTCGCGCTGGGCTTTTTCGTTCAATTCGTGCAAATGTTCTTCCCGTTGCTGAAGGATCTTCCGGTCCTTTTCCAGGAGCTGCTGGCCCGAGCGCAAGTCCGCCTCCAGTTCCAGCACCCGCAGACGATCCGCCTCGAGTTTGTGAAGAAATTCACGCCAGTCCTTCTCCCGCCGCCCCAGCACCTGATTGGCATGATCGAGCACCTGGGATGGCAGTCCCAGGCGCCTGGCGATGGACAGCGCGCGGCTCTGGCCCGGCAGGCCCACCATCAGGTGATACGTGGGCGCCAGTTTTTCTTCGTCGAATTGCACGGACGCATTCTGGAAGCGCGAACTGGAAAGCGCCCACTGGCTGATGTCGCCCAGGTGGGTGGAGCACAGCACCCACGCCCCCCGGCGGTTCAAGGCGCGGAGGATGGCGATGCCCAGCGCCGCGCCTTCCTTGGGATCCGTGCCGGTGCCCAGTTCATCCAGCAGCACAAGGCCGCCGGGCTTGGCGCGCTCCAGAATCGCCTTCACGTGGAGAATGTGACTGGAAAAAGTTGAAAGACTGCCCAACAAAGATTGGTGATCGCCGATATCCGCATGCAAGCTCGGCAAGGCGGGCAGGGCGCTGCCGGGCTCGGCGGGGATGGCGCAACCCGAGTGCCCCAGGCAGGCCAGCAGGCCCACGGTCTTCAGCACCACAGTCTTGCCACCGGTGTTGGAACCCGAGATCACCAGGCCCGGACAGTCGTCATGCAGTTCCAGGGACAGCGGCACTACGTCATGATCCAGGGGTTCCAGCTCCATGGCTTCCCGCACCTTCGGCAGCAGCAGCGGGTGGCGGGCTTGGGCCAGATGCAGGCGCTTGGCATTCAATTCCGGTAGCGAGCCATCGCAGAGGCTCTGCCATCGCAGCAGCGCGATGATTTCGTCCACGTCTCCCTGGAAGCCGCGCCACCTTTTGAAGTCTTCGCTGCGCTCCCGCAATTCTTCCAGCAGGTTTCGCAGGAAGGCCTGGACCGCCTGGGTGTAGGCGCTGTCCGCTTCCACGAAATCGTTGTTGAGGGAAACCGCGCTTAAGGGTTCCAGAAACAAAGTGGCGCCTGTGCTGGAGCGGTCCAGAACAAGGCCCTCCACCTGTCCGCGGCGGTCCGTGCGAACCGGCAGGCAGAAGCGCCCATTGCGTTCGACGATGGAAGCTTCCTGAAACGCCTCCGCGTGATCCCTGAGAAGCCTGTTGAGTTTGGCCTGCACCGCTTGGAAAGCCCGCTGGCGCTGGTGATGCAGCTCCGAAAGGCCAGACACTTTCAAGGCATCCAGTTGGCCATCCTCGGTGAAGATGTGGCGGAAACGATCCGCGATGGGAGTGGGATCCGGCAATAGGGCCGCCGTGATGTGCAGGCAATCAATGGCCGGACGCGTGCCTTCGGGCGCGATGAAATGTTCCGGCCAGGCCAGGCCCGCAACGGACCGCAGCAGGTGCGCCAGGGCAGGAAGGCCCTCCCGCAGGCCGCGCCAATGCTCCGGGAGCAGCCACCCGGCGGGGTTCAGCAATTCCTGGAAAGCCGCATCGAGGCTGGAGATGGGAAGGCCCTGGGGCCGCTGCCGCCAAAGTGCTTCCAACTCCATCTGGCGCAAGCGCCGGAGGCCTGCCCCACCATCGAAAGGATGCATGGCGGCGATCGCCGCGCGGCCTGCGCTGGTTCTCGCGCCGCGCCCAATGAACTCCCGCAGGTCCAGGAATTCCAGGGCCGCCAGTTCGCCTTCGACAGGTTTTGAAATGTGCATTCAACAGTCCAATGCTGATGGTCCGAGGAAGCTTAACTCTCGACTCTCGACTCTCGACTCTGCACTAAAAAAAGGCCCGAACGATCGGGCCTTTTCGACTGCCTAAACATCAAATGGCCCGAAATCAGGCGCCCTTCATGAGGCGACGCTCCTGGGAGAGACGCTTGAGGGTCTTCTTCCGGGCGGCGAGCATTTTGCGCTTCCGCTTGGCGGAGGGTTTCTCGAAGTGCTGGCGTTTTTTGAGCTCGCTCAGGATTCCCGACTTCTCGCACTTGCGTTTGAAGCGCCGCAGAGCGTTCTCGAACGTCTCGTCTTCCTTGATCTTGACTAATGGCATGCAGTATCACCCCTTCCGCCGGAGAATTCGCCGGACCTAAAGGTCATGGCGGCCTTTCAGAATACATGAGAAGGGCTTTTTATTCATGCCTGAATTTCGCGAGGGCCTGGGCGATGCGGCCCGGTTGCCGCTATCCTCGTATAAAGGCTACACTTTCATTTTTCAGAAGAAGGCATGTCCCGACCCCTCCTCCTTGTTGTGGATGGCGAGTCCTTAAAATCGCCCGCACTGGTGGCTTCCCTTGAAACGGATGGCTGGGATATTCGCTGGGCCACGAACCAAGAGGCGCGCCACTTCATTGACTGGGGGCTGGAGCCGAACCTCATCCTGCTGGATCCCGCCCACGGCGGCGAAGCTTCCTTCGAGGTGGCGAAGCTTTTTCTTGCCCGGCAACCTGATCTTCCGGTCCTGGTGCTGCAGGGGGAGGAAACGGCGCCCTACGCCAATCTGCCCAAGGTCTTCAAAGGCTACCTGTCCAAGGATGATGCCATCAAGACCTGGCCATCAGCGCTCCGCACCTACAAACCGGAGGCTTCCAAAACCTCTGGCAGGTTCAGCTCAGAAGATATTTTCGGCGATCTGCTGGCGGATATCGAGGGTGAGCCACCATCCGCCGGCCGCGTGACAAAGCCGCGCTCAGAGCCCCCCAGGCCAGCGGCCCCGCCACCCGCGCCACTGGTTCCGCCCCTTGTGCCCGCTGTTCCAGCACCTGCTGCTTCCAAGCCCGTGGTCCCGAAATCCGCGGAAACCAAACCCGTGGTTCCCAAGATCCAGCTGCCGAAATTCCATCTTCCGTCGCCCAGGGTCCAACCCGTTCCCGCGGCGCCGGCCATCCCCAAGATCACTCTGAATCCTGTTGCTCATGCGGCGCCGAAACTGACACCCCTGCCCAAGGCCCCGGCGCCTTCATCCGCGGCCACACGGGCCATGAAACCCCTGGTCACCCAGGCCATGAAGATGGAGCCTTTCGTGTCGCCTCCGCCTTCGCCGGCGCCTCCCAAAGCGGGCCTGGACAGCGATGATATTTTTGGCGGTCTTCTGGAAGAGCTGGAAGGCAAGGCCACCATTGGTGTTGGCAAAGAAGCGATGCCCCCGATGGAAGTTCCGGAGCCACAGAAAGCGGTCGCGCCGCTTCCCGCGCGCGAACCTTCCACCCCCGCCGCTCCCCAGAAGGTGATTCAGCCAGCGCCCCCTGCTGTGGCCGAAAAAGCCACCAAAGTAGAGGGGAAGCAGGACGATGAGTACACCCTGAGCGGTATCTCAGGCATTTTTGATCCCTTCGCCTTGGACGCAGAACCCACGGCCACCGCCAGCTCCCCCAGCATCGCGGGGCCCACGATCCTGGATCGTCCATCGGCGGCCCTGCCGCCGAGCCCCCTGGGCAGCCAGGCCTTCCCAGACATGTCCGAACCCGTGCCCCCCAACGTCCTGGAGGAATACGGGAACTACTATCTGCTGGAGAAGATCGCGGTCGGGGGCATGGCTGAACTCTTCAAGGCCAGGCAGCGGGGCGTGCAGGGCTTCCAGAAGATCGTGGCCATCAAGCGCATCCTGCCCCACCTTTCGGACAATGAAGAATTCGTGACCATGTTCATTGATGAGGCCAAGCTGGCGGCGCAGCTGACCCATCCCAACATCGTGCAGATCTTCGACCTCGGCAAAGCTTCCGGCTCTTACTACATCGCCATGGAATACGTGGATGGCAAGGATCTCCGCTCCCTGCTGCGAAAAGTGCGGGAATATCACTTGCCCTTCCCGGAACCCGTGGCGGCCTTCGTGGTCATGAAGGTGGCGGTGGCGCTGGATCATGCCCATCGCAAGAAGGCGCTCAATGACCGGGAATTGAAGCTGGTCCACCGGGACATCAGCCCCCAGAACATCCTGATCAGCAGCGATGGCGCGGTGAAACTAGTGGACTTCGGCATTGCCAAAGCCGCCACCAAGAATACCCAGACCTTGGCGGGCGCGCTCAAAGGCAAGCTCCTGTACATGAGCCCCGAGCAGGCTTTGGGACAGCCCCTGGATAACCGGTCAGACCTATACTCCCTCGGTCTCGTACTTTTTGAACTGCTGACGGGCGAACGCTGCTTCCAGGCGGATTCCGAACTCGGCGTCCTTGAAAAGGTGCGCATGGGCAGGATCAGCGATGTGCAGTCCATCAATCCTTCCATCTCGCGTGAAATGGCAGCCATCGTGAACAAGTGCCTGCAAAAAAACGTCGAGATGCGGTACCCATCCGCCCGATTCCTGGAGAGGGATCTCAAGGATCTCCTGGTGCGCCAGTCCAGCGAACCCACGGATCACGATGTGGCGGAATACGTGAACGCCTTGCTCAAGGGCACCAAAGAGCAGGTGGAGGAAGTCATGGCGGCCCGGTTCGCGGTCCGGGCTCCGGGTTTGGCCGCCCAGAACGCCATGGTGGGTGCTCCCAGCCAAGGAGCCCGGCCGAAGCTGGAGGATCAGCCCACTACTACCGCTGTGATGAAAAAACCTGGGCCGGCGCAGATCCCCATTCCCTTGCCAGAAATGGAATCCATGGAATCCAAGACTTCTCCATGGGTGGTACGGGCGATCATTTTGCTTCTGATCGTCATTCCCGTCCTGATTTGGATCGCCTGGCGATCTTAGCGATCCCTTCATCAGAGAAAGGACGACTTAATCTTTGTAACTTTGGGTCTCTTGATCTACATTTGAAACCTCGCTTGGCCTGTCATTTTTTTTCTTCCACTCCACCATTTCCAAAGGGAGGCCCCCCATGGACCTTAGCAACGATCAAACCCAGTTCTACGAACAGACCCGCACACGCTGCAAGGCGGAAGTGGAGCAGATCAACAACACCATCGCCTCGGAGGTCCAGCGCGTGAAGGACCTGCTCACGAACCTCAGCAACCGCAAAGCCGCCGTTCTCCAGATGTACGGCGCGGCCTGCGCGGTGCTAGGCGAGGAAAACGAGCTGGCCGGCGAAGAAGGCATGGACATCGAATTTTAAGAAAGTTCTAAGTCTCAAATCCCAAGTCAAAAAAGCGTGCCGTGCGGCGCGCTTTTTTTGGAATGCCCCAAAGCCCATAGTCTATTAGTCTATCGCCCACCGCCCCCGAACAGCGGCGCCGAACATCGCGAGCAGTGGGCGCGGTGGGGCGGGTTGCGATGGCCGCAGTGGGAACAGACATGATCCCGCTGGCGTTTGCGTTTCCAGAGCCGCAGGTAGAGCAGGCTGCCCACACAGATGAGCAGCAGCATCTTCGAGCTAGGCGACAGGACGTACCAGGGCCGCGGCCCCGCGGGCGGCTTGGGCGGTTGCTGCTGGAGTTCGATGGCGGGCTGGGTCATATGGGCTATGGGCATTGGGCTGTGGGCGTTGGGCTCTAGGCTGTGGGCAATGGGCTTGCGGTTGAGGGCCTACCGCCTACAGCCTACAGCCCAACATCAGTTATCCACCTTGAGAATGGCCAAGAAGGCTTCCTGGGGGATCTCGACGTTGCCGATGGACTTCATGCGCTTCTTGCCTTCCTTCTGTTTTTGCAGAAGCTTTTTCTTCCGGGACACGTCGCCGCCGTAGCACTTGGCAGTGACATCCTTGCGCCTGGCCTTTACGTTCGTGCGGGCGATGAACTTGGCGCCGATGGCCGCCTGGATCGCCACATCGAACATCTGCTGGGGGATCACTTCCTTCATCTTCTGGCAAAGCGCCAGCCCCAGCGCCGCGCTCTTGGCGCGGTGGACCAGGATGCTCAGCGCGTCCACGGGTTCGCCGTTCACCAGGAGATCCATCTTCACCAGGTCCGATTCCGCGTAGTGCTTCATGTGGTAATCAAAGCTGGCGTAGCCCTTGGAGAGGGATTTCAGCTTGTCGTAGAAGTCCAGCACCACTTCGTTCAGGGGCAGTTCATAGACGAGCATCACGCGGTCGCTGCTGACGTATTCCAATCGTTGCTGGAGGCCTCGGCGGACCTCGCAGAGTTTGAGAAGGCCCCCCACGAAATCCGCACGGGTGAGGATCGTGGCCTCGATGATCGGTTCCTCGATGCGGGCGATTTTTTGCAGCGGCGGCAGCTTGGAAGGATTGTCCACGATGACTTCTTCACCATTCGTGAGGAACACGTGATAGCGCACGCTGGGCGCTGTGGTGATGAGGTCCAGGTTGAATTCCCGCTCCAGCCGCTCCTGCACGATCTCCATGTGCAGCAGCCCCAGGAACCCGCAGCGGAAGCCGAAACCCAGCGCCGTTGATGTTTCGGGCTCGTAGGTGAAGCTGCTGTCATTGAGCCGCAGCCGGTCCATGGCCGTGCGGAGGTTCTCGAAATCATCGCTGCTGGTGGGGAAGATCCCGGCGAAGACCACGGGCTGGATTTCCTTGAAGCCCTTGAGCATCTCGGTGGCTGGCGTGGTGCTGGTGGTCAGGGCGTGGGTGATGGTGTCGCCGACTTTCACATCAGTCAGTTGCTTGATTGAGGCCACCAGGTAGCCTACCTCGCCCACGGACATCACGGCCTGCTTGGACATCTTCGGGTCGAAGATCCCGATCTCATCCACGCGGTATTCGGATGCGTTGGACATGAAGCGGATCTGATCGCCTGCCTTGAGGCTGCCGTTGACGATGCGGATGAGGCTGACGATGCCACGGTAGGCGTCGTAGTAGCAGTCGAAGATGAGCGCCTGGAGCGGGCCCAGTTTGTCGCCCTGGGGGGGCGGAATGCACTTGACGATCTGCTCCAGCACCGCCTCGCAGTTCTCGCCGGTCTTCGCGCTGACGTTCACCGCATGGGCAGTGTCCACCAACCCGATGACCGTATCTATCTGCTCCAGCACGCGAGCGGGATCCGCGCTGGGGAGGTCCGTCTTGTTGAGCACGGGAAAAACTTCCAGGCCGTTTTCCAGCGCGAGATAGGCGTTGGCCAGGGTCTGGGCTTCAACTCCCTGGGTGGCGTCCACCACCAGGATGGCGCCCTCGCAGGCGGCGAGGCTGCGGCTCACCTCGTAGGTGAAATCCACGTGGCCCGGCGTATCAATCAGGTTCAGGGTGTAGGTCTTGCCATCCAATGCGGTGTACATGCAGGTCACGGCGTGGGCCTTGATGGTGATGCCGCGCTCCCGCTCCAGGTCCATGTCGTCCAGCATTTGAGCCTGCATGTCGCGCATGGCCACGGTCTTGGTGAGTTCCAGCAACCGGTCCGCCAGGGTGGATTTGCCGTGGTCTATGTGCGCCACGATGGAAAAATTGCGGATCAGTTGGGGATCAGTCACAAAGCGCTCCGAACCCGCCATTGTAACGCTGGCAAGAGATCGGAA
>JAJYMZ010000270.1 GCA_021786615.1 Acidobacteriota bacterium | reverse complement strand
CCGGGCTTGCCACGGCACTCGGGGGAACGACTTAGGGCTGCTTCTTCCGACCTGACCCGGTTCATCGCACCCCGATGCATGGGGCCCGGCTTGAAATCAGGTTAACCGGGAGAGCCTCCAGGCCCAAAAGCCGCGCTCAAGTGGCTAGGAAATAAGGGCCTGCTAACAAGTCTCAAATTGTTTTCCATTCATCCCTTGACACCCCCATATCTTGGGGTGATCCTTTCCTTCCGACACAATCCCTTGAGGTTTTACCCTTCAGGCCAACCATCAGCCGACCATTTCGGCATACTTCTGGATGATGAGTGGGCCCTGGCGTTTTTCCTGACTGATCCGTTCTCCCCCATCCCCATTCCACATCCTCCCCATAACGCTCTGAGGGTCCCCATGAAGATTGCGCGCCATTTTACCCGTGAAGGCCAGGATCCTCTTTCCGGTGTCACTTTCGTGCCACGGATCAGCCGGATCACCAAGCTGGACGGTACGGTGGTCTTCGAAGCCAAGGACGTCATCGTTCCCGACACCTGGTCCCAGGTGGCCGTGGACATCCTGGCCCAGAAATATTTCCGCCGCAAAGGCATCAATGCCGCCAACGGCGG
Organism: Acidobacteriota bacterium; assembly: GCA_021786615.1. Taxonomy (GTDB): domain Bacteria; phylum Acidobacteriota; class Holophagae; order Holophagales; family Holophagaceae; genus JANXPB01. The sequence continues at coordinate 5,224 of JAJYMZ010000270.1, read as the reverse complement.
CGAGACCGACGCACGGCAGGTCTTCCACCGCCTGGCGGGCTGCTGGCGGCACTGGGGCGAGACCCACGGCTACTTCGACACCCCCGAGGACGCCCAGGCCTTCTACGACGAACTGACCTACATGCTGGCCAAGCAGATGTGCGCGCCCAATTCGCCGCAGTGGTTCAACACCGGCCTGCATTACGCCTACGGCATCACGGGCCCCTCCCAGGGCCACAGCTACGTGGATCCCGCCGACGGCCAGGTGAAGAAATCCACCTCCGCCTACGAGCGGCCCCAGCCCCACGCCTGCTTCATCCAAAGCGTCTCCGACGACCTGGTGAACGAGGGCGGCATCATGGACTTGTGGACCCGGGAGGCCCGCATCTTCAAGTACGGGTCCGGCACCGGCTCCAACTTCTCCAAATTGCGCGGCGCGGAGGAGCCCTTGAGCGGCGGGGGTCGCAGCTCCGGCCTCATGAGCTTCCTGGCGGTGGGCGACAAGGCCGCCGGCGCCATCAAGAGCGGCGGCACCACCCGCCGCGCCGCCAAAATGGTGACGCTGGATCTGGACCACCCGGACATCGAAGCCTTCATTGACTGGAAGGTCACCGAGGAGCGCAAGGTGGCCATGCTGGCGGTGGGCAGCCAGCTGGTGAAGCGCCACTGGAACCTCATCTGCGAGGCCGTGGAAGGCTCCACCTCCCGGGATGCGGACCCCAAGACCAACGAGGCCCTGCGCCACACCCTGGCCCGCGCCAAGCGGGAAGGCGTGCCCGCGGCCTTCCTGAGCCAGTGCCTGGGCCGCCTCGCCGAAGGGGACTTCGACCGCGACATCAAGGGCTACGACACCTCTTGGGACGGCGAAGCCTACATGACCGTGGGCGGCATGAATTCCAACAACTCCGTGCGGGTTCCCGACACCTTCATGCGCGCCCTGGAGAGTGACGGATATTTCGAACTTAAGAACCGGACCAACGGAAAAACGTCGAAGAAGCTCCTGGCCCGGGATCTCTGGAAGAAGATCAACACCGCCGCCTGGTCCTGCGCCGATCCCGGCCTGCAATTCGACACCACCATCAACGACTGGCACACCTGCCCCGCGGACGGCCGCATCAACGCCTCCAACCCCTGCTCCGAATACATGTTCCTGGACGACACCGCCTGCAACCTGGCGAGCCTGAACCTCTGCACCTTCCTCACGGACGACGGCGGCTTCGATCTGGCGGGCTACCGCCACGGCATCCGCCTCTGGACCATCGTGCTGGAGATCAGCGTGCTCATGGCCCAGTTCCCGTCCGAGGCCATCGCCAAGCGGAGTTTCGAATTCCGGACCCTGGGCCTCGGCTACGCCAATCTGGGCGCCATGCTCATGCGCATGGGCATCCCCTACGACAGCATCGAGGGCACCCAGTGGTGCGCCGCCCTCACGGCCATCCTCACCGGCGATGCCTACGCGGCCTCGGCGGAAATGGCCGGCGAACTGGGCCCCTTCCCTGGCTACGAGCGCAACCAGGAGTCCATGCTCCGCGTCATCCGCAACCACCGCCGGGCGGCCTACAACGCCCCGGCCTCGGAATACGAAGGCCTGAGCGTCATTCCCCAGGGCCTCAAGGGCACGGGGATCCCGAAATCCCTGGTGGAGGCCTCCCGGGAAAGCTGGGACGCGGCGCTCATGCTGGGCCAATCCTATGGCTACCGCAACGCCCAGGTCACGGTGCTGGCGCCCACGGGCACCATCGGCCTGCTCATGGACTGCGACACCACCGGCGTGGAGCCGGACTTCGCCCTGGTGAAGTTCAAGAAGCTCGCCGGCGGCGGCTATTTCAAGCTGGTGAACAGCGCCATCCCCGAAGCGCTCATGCGCCAGGGCTACGCGCCCCAGCAAATCAAGGATATTGAACGTTACGTGGTGGGTTGGCTGGAAATCACCGATGAGACGCCGGGCATCAGCCGCCAGGACCTGCTGGCCAAGGGCTGGACCGCTGACGAAATCAACGCCATCGAGGAGAAGCTCCCCACGGCCTTCGATCCCAGCTTCCTGCTGCCCCTGGACCGCCTGACCCGGGAGTTCGGCGAGGCCGCCACCAACGTCTTCCTCCAGGCCCTCACGGGCACCATGACCGTGGAAGGCGCGCCGCATCTGAAGGACGAGCACCTGCCCATCTTCGATTGCGCCAACCGCTGCGGCCGCACGGGCCGCCGCTACATCGCGCCCACGGGCCACCTGCGCATGATGGGCGCCGCGCAGCCCTTCCTGAGCGGCGCCATCAGCAAGACCATCAACCTGCCGGGCGAAAGCACCGTTCGGGAAGTGGGCGAGATCTACGCGGCGTCCTGGCACCTGATGCTGAAGGCCGTGGCGCTCTACCGCGACGGCTCCAAGATGAGCCAGGCCATGGCCACCAGCCTGGATCTCCTGGACGGCCTGGAAGCCGCCGAGGAACTGGCGGACGAGGCCAAGGCTCCCGCCGCCAAGATCGAAGCCATGGCCATGGCGCAGACCAGCGCGATGGCCCAGCAGGTGGTCCGCACCTACCGCCGCCGCCTGCCCAACCGCCGGGGCGGCTACACCCAGAGCGCCACCGTGGGCGGCACCAAGATGTACCTGCGCACTGGCGAATACGAGGACGGCCAGCTGGGGGAGATCTTCTTGGACATCCACAAGGAGGGCGCGGCCTTCCGCGCGGTGCTCAACTGCTTCGCCATCGCGGTGTCCATGGGCCTGCAGCACGGCGTGCCCCTGGAGGAATTCTGCGATGCGTTCCTGTTCACGCGCTTCGAGCCCAACGGCCTGGTGCAGGGCAGCGACACGGTGAAGTTCAGCACGTCCATCATTGATTTCGTGTTCCGGGAACTGGCCATCTCCTACCTGGGCCGCTACGAGCTGGCGCAGGTGGAGCCCGAGCAGCTCATGAACCTGACCGCCAAGCCCGAGACCCATGCCCCGGGCATGGGCATCCCAGGCCGCAGCACCGAAGTGACGCCGAGCCTCTTCCCCGAAGCGTCGCTGGGCACCGCCCCAGCCGCCGCGCCGGTGCCCCCCTCCCAGGCCCCGAGCCCCGCCCTGCCCTTCGCGCCCGCCATGGCCATGGCCGGGCAGCAGCGCACCGCCACCACGGGACTGCCCCACCAGTCCGTGGCCGCCATCGCCGCCCGCATCGCCCGCGAAAAAGGCTACACCGGCGACCCCTGCCCCGAATGCGGACATCTCACCCTGGTCAGGAACGGCGCCTGCATGAAGTGCCAGACGTGCGGAGCGACGACAGGGTGCAGCTAAGAAATGTTGTGGTGCAGTTGGGAAGTACTGAGTAAAAGTTCCTTTTCCTCATCCGTGTGAATCAGCGTTCATCTGTGGTTGAAATGGCTTTTGTTTTTTAAGTTTTTCATCCCCGTGCATCCCCGGCTGAAAGGCTTTTTGAACCACGGGTGAACACAGATGAAAAGCCCCGGTGTTGGCGTCGGAAATACCCGGCGAGGCTAGGTTTTACCGGATCGTGGTTTCTTCGCGGCCTTCTTGGTCATGAGCTTGCTATCTTCCAGTGTCTTGACTTTCTTCTCTGACTGCGTGAGGCCCAGAAAGTTCTCACGCGTGACAACTTTTCGCCCGCTCTTCGTTTCCAGTTCCTTTCGGGCGTTCCCCGCCACGGTGCCGCCGTCGTGGGCGGCTTGCTTGTTCTCAGGGAATCCTTGGGCGTCCAGGTTTCGGGCGATCTCGGTAGTGGCCGCTTCGCCAAGCATGGAGAAAATCAATTCGAGATCGTTCATGTGATCTCGCAAGTTCTCGCGCTTGAGCCCCTTCAACGCGCCGTACTGGCTGGGCGTGAGGCCGAATGTGGCTTCCGAGATTTCGGCGGTGAGGATCGCATATTCCAGTTGTTCCTTGACTCCGCGTTTCTTCCATTCGTCCGTCAGCTCGTCCCGGATGGCGATGGCGCGCATCCGCTTCTCGATCCAGTCGTCAGAATAGCCCTTGGCCTTGTAGATGGCCCTTGTGCGCTTGGTGCCCAGCTCAGGGTCCTCGATCTCCTGGATGCGCTCATAGCCCACGCGCGCCAGCCAGCGCTTGAACGGCTCGGCCTTAGGGCTGGGGATGGATTGGATCAGGCGGAATAGTCCCTCGGTATTGGCGCAATTAAGCTTCTGAAGCCCCCCAGCAGTCTGGATGGGAAGGGGGGTGGCAATCTGCCCCCCCCCTTTGGATAACTCGGGATCACGGCGGCGCATGTCCTTCAAGTATCCCTGAGGATCAATTGAATCCGTGAGAGCCACGATCACATCCGCAATGACGAACCACCATTCATTGTTGTGGAGGGTACGCCGGATTTCCTTCTTCTGGAAAAGGGCGATGCGATGTTCGGGGTTCAGATTCTCGGCACTCAAGCTCAGACCTTCCTCAGTAGCGGTTCGGCGGTGGTCCCGCGTCACTCGTCATTATCCACATGAATCCAAGATCATCTTTCTCCGCTGCCCCCCGCTTTTCTCCGCTCCCGCCTATCGCGCGTGTACGCGCTCCTGCTCGTTCCACTCGCAGAGGCGGGAACCCTCCTCCACGGGGTGCTTGTTACCTGCTTCACACCGCGTGCTGCTTCACCCACGCGACATACCGGTCCATCCACTTCTGCAGGAATTTCCGGCTGCCTTCGCCGATGTCGCCGGCTTCGTCGAAGAAGCCTTCCTTGGCCTGGATGAAGGCTTCGGGCTGGCCCAGGGTCGGTACGTCCAGAGTCGCTAGGATATTGCGCAGGTGCTGTTGCGCCAGGGCGGTGCCGGTGGCGCCTGGCGACACACCCAGCACGCCGGCGGGCTTGCCCGCCCAGGCGCTCTGGCCCGATGGCCGCGAAGCGTGGTCAATGGCGTTCTTGAGCACGCCGGGGATGGAGCGGTTGTATTCGGGCGTCACGAACAGAAAGCCCTGGGACGCCGCGAGCTCGGCTTTCAACCGCTTCACGGGCTCAGCCTGATTCGCATCGTCGTCCTGGTTGTAGAGCGGCAGGTCATCAATCCGCGCCTGCTGGAACGAGAACTCCGGTGGTGCCAATTTCACGAGGGCGTTGGCCAGCCTGCGGTTGAGGGAATCCCTGCGAAGGCTGCCGACTAGAACGGAAATCTGGTAGTGGCTCATGACCATCCTCCTGAAAAGCTGCCAGTTGGTTTGAAGGCCGGTGCAACGCTATCACCAATTTTCGATTCCCCATCTTCCTCCGCTGCCCTCCGTTTTCTCTCCGCTACTCTCCGCGTAGTT
>JAJYMZ010000312.1 GCA_021786615.1 Acidobacteriota bacterium | reverse complement strand
GGCACGCGATGGTCGTGGAATTCAAAAGTCCCGATGGACCAAAGAAACGTGTCGTAGATGCTCTCCTCGGTCTTGGTCTGCACCATGCGGCGGATTTCAGGCTCGCTGATGAGATTGCGGTTCACCAGGATCTTGCCCAGCACCTGGTTCTCATCCTCCTGGGCCGCCAAGGCCTCGGTGAGCTGTTGCTCCGTGATGCGGTTGGAAGCCAGCAAGTATTGCCCCAGGTAATCTCTTGGGTCCGATGACCAGACCGAAGTGACCTTGCCTTCAGCGAAACTCACGCGCTTGGTGTGCGATGCGCCCTTGATTTCGAGGATGCCGGTCTTCTTGCCCACAGCGAGCCACTGGAAGATGTCCTCCAGTCCCATCGTCGCGAGTTCCCCCTTCAAACCCATCCAGTTGCCCTCACTCCTTGTATCCGACAATCTCAAGACAAGTATTTTACGCACATAAGCCTAGGCTTACGGCGCTGCGGGCAGAAATGGCCTGTCAATAATTTGTAAGCCGTCCTCTGTCCGGCATAGAGGCTCCAGATCTGCGAACGTAGAAAGCAGGAGGGCGCCCTGCGCCCGATAGCTGGAGGGGCCGTAAGGGCCTGACCAGAAAAGCGCTGGCCAGTCCCTAACGGCCCCTAAGCCATTTCCGAACAGCTTTCAGCAGGCTCGCTGGATGATGCCGGGCCGAGGATGCTTCGAGATCGAGCAGCGCCTCCACTACCACTGGAATTCCCGCCGTCTCGGGGCCCGAGGGCAGCACCGGAGATCCACCTTCCTCGCGATACCGGGCCAGGACCTCAGCTGAGGGCAGGACATCATTGACCAGCACCGCCGTCGGCTTGATGCCACCGATGTCGAGAATGGCCCGAAGATGGCCTTCCAGGTCCAGCCCGCTGGTTTCACCGGGTTCGGTCATCAGGTTGGCCACATACAAGATCGGAGCCGAGGTCTTTTGCAGGGCGCTGCGCAATTCGGGGATCAGCAGGTTGGGCAGCGCGGAGGTGAAAAGGCTCCCGGGAGCCAGCAGGACCAAGTCCGCCCGCAGGATGGCCAGCATGGCCTCCGGCAGGGGCTCAGGATCTCTTGGCTCCAGCCAAATGGATAAGATGGGCGCGGTGGTTTCGTTGACGGCGGTTTCGCCCACGTAGGCATGGCCTTCGACGTCCTTGGCGCAAAGGGTCACGGGCACCGTGGTGGAGGGATACAGCCGCCCGGCGGTCACCAATACGCTGCTGAGCTGACGGATGGCCTTCACCCAGTCTCCGGTGATGTCCACCATGGCCAAGAGCATGAGATTGCCCAGACTGTGCCCCGCCAGGCTCCCGTCGCCCTTGAAGCGATAGCTCAACAATTCGCTCAGGATGGATTCTTCGCGGGTCAGGGCGGAGAGGCAGTTGCGCAGATCCCCTGGTGGAATGCCCCCCAATTCTTCCCGGAGCCTTCCTGAGGATCCGCCGTTGTCGGAAACCGTCACGATGCCGGTCAATTGCCAGGGCTGATCAGGCCGCTCGGCTTCGGTTTTCAGCGCCCGCAGCAGGGCCGCCAACCCCGTCCCACCCCCAAGGGTCACTACACGGAGGGGCAGATCCGGATTCAAGGCCATGAGGTGCAGATGGCTTGAGCGCGGTCAGGAGCGTTCAATGGCCGCAAAAGGCCCCGTGTTGCGGACCACGTCGAAATCGGTTTCGAGCCGATACAAGTGGATGAGATCGCTATTCAACGATAATGCCCGGTTGAGGGCGTCCGCGGCAGCTTCGGCATCCGCCAACTGGGCATGGGCCGTGGCCTTCAGGAAATGCAGAATGCCACTGGTGGGTTCAGCCTTGATGGCCTTCTCCAGCAGCGCCAGGGCACCAGTGGAATCATGCTTGTTCAGCAGCCACTGGGCGTCCCCTTCTGGACTGGCGGCGACCTTGTGCGCCTTGGCGGCCTTCAGTTCACAGATCACCAGGTAGTTGTGCAGGGTCCGCTGCAAGGGGATGTTCCCGGCTTCCTTCGCGGGTCCCACCATGGCCTTGAAGATTTCCATCGCCTCCGCATAGTGCTTGGACCCCACCAGGCCCAGGGCCTTGGTGAGCTGGCTGTCGAGCGCCTTGGGGAGTGTAGGTGTAGGTGTGACGGTGGCAGTGGATGATTTCGCCTTGGCCATTCGAATCCTCGCAATTGTTTCAGACCTGAATGATATCGCAGGGCCTGAGACTTTGATTGAACCATGGATTCTTAGAGCCTGTTTCAAAATGAGACGGGGCCGCGACGGAGGTCAGCCGCGATGCAGCGCAAGGAAGGGGCCGCAGCGGCTTATAAGTCATACGCACAAGGCCCGTGACGCCTCACTGCTTGAAGATCACCGACTCGCGGTTGAGGATGCTGGTGGAAACCCAGGCCATGGCGGCGGCGAGCCCCGAAGTCATGACGAAAGCCAGGAGGTACTGCCAGGCCACGAATTCATGGGAAAACAGCTTGCGGATGGTGAGGGCCACGTTCAGCACGGGCACGTAAGGCAGCGCGGCCATCTTTTCCAGGCCCGGGGACATGGAAAAGACCCCCAGCATCACCACCACGAAGATGCCCGGCGTGATGGCCGTCATGGCCTCCCGGGAGTTCTTGGCCTGGGTGCCGAGCACCAGGATGATGCTGGAAAAGAATAGGCCCAGGGGAATCAGCAGCAGCAAGGTGAGGCCCAGCGTCGCGGGACTCGCCAGGGAGGCGAAGCTGAGGCTTGGGGCCGCCGCCGCTCCAGCTGTGGCCGCCTCGGAACCCACGGCCTGCTGGCCGAGGATGAGGAAGCCCAGGCCCATGCCCACCACATTCATCACCGTGCCCAGCACGCCGATGGAGAAGGTGGCCAGGAGCTTGCCCCAGATGACGTGGCTGCGGGGAAGGGGCGTGGAGAGGAGGCTCAGCAGGGTGTGGCGTTCCTTTTCGCCGGCGGTCATGTAGACCCCGTGCTGCATGGCGTTCGTATAGAGGCCGATGAGCAGGATGTAGGGCACGATCATACCCAGCAGTTTGCTCATCTCCAGGGCCAGGTCGCTGGCCTTTTCAATGATCAGATTGGTAGGCTTCGGCAGGTCCTTGGGCGCCCTGATGGCTTCCAGACGCGCCTGCACCCAGACCTGGTCCTGCTTCTGCATGGCTTCTTTCAGTCGCTTCAAAGCCAGTTCGGAAGCGCTTTCGCTTTCATCCACCATGGCCTTCACGGCGAAGGGTTCCTGCCGCCGCAGCTTGCCCGGGGCATCCTCCTCCACATCCACCGCCAGGTCGAATTTCTTGTCCCGCAGGGCCTGTTTCAAGTCCCCGCCGGGGGCTTCGACAAGCTGGAACAACTTGGTTTCCTCAAGCAGGAATGGCTTCATCACCCCGCCCGGATCATTCAGGACGATACGGCTGGCCTGGCCGCGCCTCCTGACCGAATCGCCCTGGGCCATCTTGGTCATCATCATGAAGATGGCCGGAAACAGGATGAGCGGGATCACGAACGTGAAGAGCAAGGTCCTCCGGTCTTTGGAGAACTCCATCCACTCTTTTTTGAAGATCAGTCCGACGCCCTTCACCTTCCACCTCCCGCGGCCAGCTTGAAGAAGACTTCATCCAGGGTGCGGACGGAGTAGCGGCCGAGAATCTCTCTGGGCGGCGCGTCCCCATACAATTCGCCATCGAAGATGATGCCCACCCGGTCGCAGATCTCATCCACCAGGGGCATCACGTGGGTGCTCACGATCACCGTGCGGCCCTCGCTCCGCATGACCCGCAGCAGATCCAGCACCGTCTTGGCCGTGAGCACGTCCAGGCCCGTGGTGGGCTCGTCGAAAATCACGACCTTGGGGTCGTGCAGCAGTGCCCTCGCGATGGAAACCTTCTGCTTCTGGCCCGAAGAAAGCCCGTCCATCTTCACATCGCTGAAGTCCGTGAGCTGGAGCTTGTCCAGCAGGTAGAGGCCGCGACGCTCGGCGATGGTGGCATCCACTCCCTGGAACTCGCCGAACAAGCGCAGCAATTCCCTGGGCGTGAAGCGCTCGTAGACGTTCATGTCCGTGGAAAGGTAGCCCAACCTGCCCCGGACCTTTTCACCCTCTTTCTGCGTATCCAGTCCGCAGACCTCGATGGTTCCCTGGTCCGGCTGCATCAAGGTGGCGATCATGCGCAGCGTGGTGGATTTCCCGGCGCCATTGGGCCCCAGCAATCCGTAGATCTCCCCCGGGTTCACCTGGAAGGAGATCCCCCGCACCGCCTCGATGCGCTTCTTCGCCTTGGTCTTGCCATCCTTCACCGTGAATGCCTTGTGAAGGTTCGTCACTTGGATCACAAAAACTCCTGCTGAAGCAATGAAGCCATTCTAGGGAGGAAGCAGGTCCCGGGGCAGGCTCATCGGCCAACGGCCCACATGAATCGGCGAGCGGAACTTTGTTTGAGATGGACGGCCAAGGTCCTGAGTCCCGGGTCCTGGGTCCTGGGGCAATCTAGTGGCGCCTACGGCGCATCCTCTGTGTACCCCAAGACTCAGGACCCAGAACCCAGGACTCAGGACTCAGGACTCTAGATCACGGATGCTGCATGGTGGTCGCATAGAAGAATCCATCCACACCCACTGTGCCGAGAATCACCATGGCCAGCCCCATGCACAAGCAGTAGAAGGCGAAGCCATTGAGCCGTGGTGCGCGGGTGAATCGGTCCAGGAGACCGATGGCGAAGTAGCCCGACACCGCGGCGACGGCCACACCGGCGATGCAGGCGATCATCGGATTGATGGAGCCTGGCGGAAATCGCATTTCATCGGGCATCGGCAGATGTTTGACGAAGGGCTTCACCAGATCCTTGGCCTCCACAAGGGCGGCGGCGGCGATGGTGGGAATGCCCAGCAGGAAGCTGAAGCGGGTCGAATCTGGCAACTTTAAGCCACCGAACACACCCACGGAAATCGTGGAGCCGCTGCGGCTGAGACCAAACCCACCACCCAGTCCCTGGATGGCGCCGATGGCTAGGGCATCCCTCGCGGTCAAGGCATCAATCTCCCGGCCCGCCTGTTGCTTGCTGCGCTCATTGGCCATGTAAAGCATCCAGGCCGTCACTACAAGACCGATGCCGTAGACCCAGAGATGCTGCTTGGCGGCTTCCTTGATGCCCTTGGTGGCAAGGCCGAAAACGCCCGTGGGGATCATGGCGATGAACAGCCAGATCGCCAGCTTCCGGCCCTCCGGGTCCTTCCCGAGGATGCCCAGGAAGACCTGCGCCAGTTCCTTGCGGAAATAAACACAAAGCGCCAGCAGCGTGCCCACGTGCAGCAGCACGTCGAAGGCCAGGGGCATGCCCCGGCCCAGCAGCAGATGTTCGGCCAACGTCAAATGCGCCGTGGAGGAGACCGGGAGAAATTCTGTAAGGCCCTGGATAAGGCCGAGCAGGATGGCGTGCCACAGATGCATTCAGGCTCCCGGGACAAAGATTGAGTTTGCCATCTCGCACGGAATTTCCGTGAATAATGAATCTATGCGACTCCTCGATTTCCGCTCTGACACCGTTACCAAGCCGACCCCTGAAATGCGCGCCGCCATGGCGGACGCCGAAGTCGGGGATGATGTGCTGGAGCGGGACCCCACCCTGGACCGCCTGGAGCGCCGCGTGGCCGAGCTGCTGGGCAAGGAGGCCGCGCTCTGGACGCCCACGGGCTGCATGGCCAACGGCATCGCCATGATGCTGCACCTGCGCAGGGGCGACCGCTTCCTGGCCCCGGCCCAGGCCCATGTGCTGGGTTCGGAACTGGGCACCGCGGCCTGGCTGGCGGGCGGCATGCCCGAAGCCCTGCCTTGGAACGGAAAGCCCGGCCACATCACCGCGGACCAGGTGCGCCGCGCCGCGGGAAGCAGCGGTC
>JAJYMZ010000099.1:3083-30885 GCA_021786615.1 Acidobacteriota bacterium | reverse complement strand
CGATCTAGTCCTGAACCCAACCAAAGCGCCGCTCCAATGAGAACTAGATACAGAGCTACCATGCGTAGCCGCAGTTTAGCAGACCGTCATTTGAATCCTTGCGCAACCTTGGGAAGGCCCTATTCAGGATGCTTTCCCTGATGCGCCTTGGACAGCAACCGGGGCACGAGGATGAAGGCGATACCCAGGACCGCGAAGGCCAGGAACAGAAGCGAAGGACCTGAAACCCGCAGGTCCTCCAGAAGCACCTTCAGCGCCGTTCCCCCTAGAATCAGCCAGGCCAGCCAGCCCATCTCATGGATTTCCCAACGATGGGCGCTGGCGGCCAAGGTCACCGCCGAGCAGGCGAACACCACGGTGCGAAGCGTAGCCACTCCCCCCGGGTCCAAAGGATGGCCCAGCAGCCGAGTGACCAGGGCCACCAGAAGATAAATGATGGTTCCACCCAGAAGGATCACCAACAGCCCCACCTGGCCCAGACGCGCCACGCGGGTCATCCTGTCCACCTGGGATTCCTGCTTGCGATTCAAGGTGAGGGCGCATCCGATGGAAGCGAGCAACACCAACCAGCCGATCCATCCTGAGCCACGCACACGAGCCGCCACATCCCCAAGAATGGACGATTCCGCGTCACCCATCAGGCCCGAGACCCACGCCGCTCCCAGCAGGTAGGTGAACCCGTGCAGCAGCAAGGCGGCGTGGTTGAATCGCCTCCCCAGCAACGTGACCCCCGCCGCGAGCACACAGAAGGCAAGCACTAAAAGCGGGTCTCCCAGCAATAGCCTCAACCCCGCCAACGAGAACACCAAGGCCAGGGCTGTGTAAAAGTAGAAGTTCACATTCTTTCCGTGGGTCCGGCTGATGAAGGCGTAGGCCACCGCGTAGCACCCGATGCCCAGCACCAGGCTCGCCGCGCCAAGGGGTTCCACCGCCGCGTGAGTGGCCCGCACCACCATCACCGATCCCCCCAGCCCCAGCAGGAGACTGGCGGCGGTCTGGACGATCTCGAACGGCACGATGTCCCGGCCGCGCACCAGGGTCCGGACGGCGAAACTGGCCAGGTAGGCACCCACCAGAGCCATCAGCAGCCCGATGACCAGGGCCGGGGGGTCGGGCCGCTCCGGCCCGATGGCCCTCAGCACGAGGCCCAGCGCGACGAAATCCACCACCAGGGCCACGGGCCAGCGCAAAAAGCTCCACTTCCGCTCATAGCCCAGCCACAGCGTGGAAAGCCCCAGCACCAGCAGGAAGCTCCCAAAGGGCAGCACCGCTCCGGTGTTCACGATGAGCGCCACGGTGGCCATGAGCGCGGCCGTGGTGACGACCCAGGCCATGATCTGATGGCTGTACCGCCACGCGATCGCTAGAGCGAGCGCGGATAGAAAGCCCAGTGCGACCGCGCTGGACTGATAGCCAAGAAATTTGAAGTGAACCGTGGCTTCAAAAATGAGGGGGAAAGCGATGGCTGTCGCGATCAGCGCATGGAAGGTGGCATCGCTCTTGTGACCCTTCCCCGCGGCGCGTCCCGCCGCCAACATCCACACCACCGCGTAAAGCAGCCCCAAAGCCACTCCGATGGCGGCCTGCTCCCGGTGGCTCTCGGTAAAGGCCCGAATCAGGTAGGCGCCACCCAACACGATCAGGCTCCTGCCTGAAAGCGTGAGGAAGTGGGTGAAGTTGAGGGCGACAATTGATAAATCGTCAGCCTCAGCGGGAGCTTCTTTCCGCGGCGTGGAAATATCGTGAAACCCCCGGCCCTTCGCGCTGGGTTCAGCGGCTGTCTGCGGGCGCGGCTCCTGTGTGGTGCCCAGCGGCTCCGCTGACGAGGCATCTCCATCCATGCGCTTTTCCAGTTTCTCCAGCTTCCGCTTCAATTCCAGGACTTGCTGTTCAAGCGCCGAAAGCCGATCCTCCATGATTTCTCCTTGCGAGTTGACACGAGTTCAATTGGTCCATTGTGTTGTCGCTTCCATGGAGAGCCCTTTGCTGATGTGACCTGGATCACATGTAGGCAGCGGCCACCTGGTCTTGATCTCAGTCAAGGCGGGCATTCCTAGAAGGCCAGAGTATATTCAGACCGGTTGATCATAAATACCGGATTGGAGGTTCGCATGGCATTCATCGAATTCACGAATCACACCCGCCTGGGCCAGATCGCCGCGGCCTTCCCGCCTTCCATGCGGGTCTTCGAGGCCCACGGCCTGGACTACTGCTGCGGAGGCCAGCGCGAATTAGGCGAGGCCTGCGCCGCCGCTGGGTTCGCAGCCGACAAGGTGCTGGAAGAGCTCCAGCAACTGCGATCTTCCCACAGCGCCGCCACCAAGGATTGGAGCGCCGCTTCCATCACCGAACTGGTGGAGCACCTGCTGGCCACGCACCACGAATTCACCCGCACGGAGCTGGCACGGTTGGCGCCCCTCATGGACAAGGTCGCTCGCGTTCATGGCGAGAATCATCCTGAATTGAATGCCATCCGCACCTTCTTCATCGAGATATCCGATGACCTGGGACCCCACCTGATGAAGGAAGAGCAGGTGCTCTTTCCCTACATGCTGGCCCTGGACGCGGGCCAGACGGCCCCCAGCTGCTTCGGCACCGTGGCCAATCCCATCCGCGCCATGCTCGCCGAGCACGACCTGGTGGGCGAGCTGCTGCACCGCATCCGGGATCTCTCCCGGGACTTCGCATTGCCCGAGGGCGCCTGCGGCAGCTACCAGTCCCTCTTCATGGGGCTCGCGGACCTGGAAGCCGACCTGCACCAGCACATCCACCTGGAGAACAACGTGCTGTTCCCCAAGGCCGTGGCGGTGGAGGACTCCAAAGTCCAGGTCTGAAGGCGATCCGTAGTTCCTGGTTGATTTTGAGATCAAAGAATCCTAAATTGATTTTGGCCCAAATTCCAAGGCCGCCCGGAGGGAGGTCCCGTGCTCCGTCACCTCAACGCCAGCCGAAATTTTAAGCTCATGCTGGTGCCTGCGCTCTTTGCGGCGGGCTCTCTTGCCCAGGCGCAGGACGCCGAGGCGCAGTTCCGCAAAAGCTGTATGAGCTGCCACACCATCGGCGCCGGCAAGAAGGTGGGCCCTGACCTCAAGGATTTAGGCAAACGGCGCCCCCACGAGTGGTCCACGAAATTCATCACCGGGCCCTCGGCCATGATTGATGGCGGGGACCCCACGGCCACCACGCTGCTGCGTGAGAACAACGGCGTGAAGATGCCCGAGCTGGGCGTGACCGCCGCCGAAGCCCAGGATCTCTTGAAGCTCATTGACGATTACAGCGCGCAAGGAAAAACCCTTGGCACCGCGGCGATTTCGCGGCCCGCCACACCCGAGGACATCCGCCGCGGCAGGCTCTACTTCACCGGCGATCTGCGTTTCAAATCCGGGGCTCCCCCCTGCATGTCCTGCCACCGGGCCCAAGGCGTGGGTGGCTGGGGCGGCGGCTGGCTGGGGCCGGACCTGACCGGGGCCACCGCCAAATATGGGACCGGGTTGTCCGGTGTCATCGAAAATCCATCCTTCCCCACCATGCAGGGCGTCTTCTCCAAGACACCCGCCAGCGCCGAGGAAGCCTTCCAGGTGGCCGCCTACCTCAAAAGCGTAGGCTCCCAGCCCCCGGCCAAACGGGACGTGGCCTTCCCGGTGCTTGGCGTCATCGGGCTCATCGGTGGAATGGTCCTGGGCGGCCACCTGGGCCGCAAGCGCTTGAAGGGCGTTCGCAAGAATTTGAAGCCTAAAGCCCGAAGCCTGAAGCCTGAAGCCTGATCCAAACGACGAGGAGACGGAACACCATGACCGAGCGCAAGCAGAGCCACTGGATCACGGACATCGTGGATCCCGAAACCCGCTCCTGGGAGGAGTTCTACCGGAACCGCTGGGCCCACGACAAGGTGGTCCGCAGCACCCACGGCGTGAACTGCACCGGCAGCTGCGGCTGGAACATCTACGTCAAGGAAGGCATCGTCACCTGGGAAATGCAGGTTCTGGACTATCCGCTCCTGGACGAGACCGTTCCCCCCTACGAGCCCCGCGGGTGTCAGCGCGGCATCAGCTTCTCCTGGTACCTCTACAGCCCGCTCCGCGTGAAGTTCCCCTACATGCGCGGCGCGCTCATGGATCTTTGGCAGGAAGCCAAGGGCAAGGACTCGGACCCGGTCGCGGCCTGGGCCAGCATCCAGAACGATCCGATAAAACGCGCCCGCTACCAGCAGGCCCGCGGCAAGGGCGGCTTCCGCCGCGCTTCCTGGGACCAGGTGAACGAGCTCATCGCCGCCGCCAACATCCACACAATCAAGACCCATGGCCCCGACCGCATCGCGGGCTTCAGCCCCATCCCCGCCATGTCCATGCTGAGCTACGCCGCGGGTTCGCGCTTCATCCAACTGCTGGGTGGATCCAACCTGAGCTTCTACGACTGGTACTGCGACCTCCCGCCCAGCAGCCCCGAGATGTGGGGCGAGCAGACCGACGTCCAGGAAAGCGCGGATTGGTACAACGCCAAGTTCCTGGCGGTCATGGGCAGCAACCTCAACATGACCCGCACCCCCGACTGCCACTTCGCCGCCGAGTCCCGCCACAACGGCACCAAGATGGTGGTCTTCAGCCCGGACTTCAACCAAGTGGCCAAGTACGCCGATGAATGGATGCCCGTGCATCAGGGCCAGGACGGCGCCTTCTGGATGGCCGTGAACCAGGTCATCCTCACGGAATTCCATCATCAGCAGCAGGTGCCCTTCTTCTTGGACTACCAGAAGAAGTACACCGACGGCCCTTTCCTCGTCGAACTGACCGAGATCGAAGGCGGCTACCGTCCAGGCCAATTCCTGCGCGCGGGCCGGCTGGCGAAATATGGTGATGAAGAACATGGCGAATGGAAGTTCCTGATGTGGGACCAGCCCTCCGGCGCGCCCAAGATGCCCAAGGGCTCCGTGGGCCATCGCTGGGGCACCAAACAGGGCGAATGGAATCTGCTGCTTCAGGACGGCAAGGACGACAGCCCCATCGAACCGGCATTGACGCTCCTAAATGAACCGACAGAACTTGTCCAGTTTGATGACTTTGCTGATGGCAAAACCCTGTTCCGGGGCGTACCCACCCGGCGCATCCAGCTCGCGGACGGCAGCACGGCCCTCGTGACCACCGTCTACGACCTGCTCATGGCGCAGTTCGGTGTGAACCGGGGCCTGCCTGGCGCCTATCCGAAGGATTACGACGATGAAGCCGCGGTCTACACGCCGGCCTGGCAGGAAAAACACACCGGCCTGTCCCGGGACAACGTGCTGCGCTTCGCCCGGGAATGGGCCCACACCGCCGAGCTGACCAAGGGCAAGTGCACGGTCATCATCGGCGCCGGTGTCAACCACTGGTACCACAACAACCTGATCTATCGCGCCGCCCAGCACGCGCTTGTGTTCTGCGGCTGCATCGGCACCAACGGCGGCGGCCTCGCCCACTATGTCGGCCAGGAGAAGCTGGCGCCGGTGGCCTCCTGGACCGCCATCGCGCTGGCCAAGGATTGGGTCTCCGTGAACCGCCTCCAGAACGCCCCCAGCTGGCACTACGTGAACAGCGACCAGTGGCGTTATGAAAAGGAATTCAAGGAATACAACACGGTCCCCGACGGCAGCGAGCTGGTGGAAGGCCACTGCATGAACATGCAGACCCGCGCCGTGCGCAGCGGCTGGCTGCCCTTTTTCCCGCAGTACAACGAGAATCCCATGCAGGTCGTTGCCGAGGCCAAAAAGGCCGGCGCCGTGGACAATGCCGCCATCATCGCCAGCACCGTGGATCGCCTGAAGAAGAAGGATCTGCGGTTCTCCATCGAGGACCCCGATGCCGCGGAAAACTGGCCCCGCATCTGGTTCATATGGCGCGGCAATGCCATCGGCACTTCGGCCAAGGGGCATGAATTCTTCCTGAAGCATTACCTGGGCACCCACACCAACGCCATCGCCGATGAAGTGGCCGAAGGCACCTGTAAGGATGTGGAATGGCGGCCCACGGTCACCGGCAAGATGGACCTGGTGGTGGACATCAATTTCCGCATGGACACCTCAGCCCTCTACAGCGACATCGTGCTGCCCACGGCCACCTGGTACGAGAAGACCGATCTCAATTCCACGGACATGCACAGCTTCATCAATCCGCTTTCAGCGGCGGTGCCGCCCTGCTGGGAATCGAAAAGCGATTGGGACATCTTCAAGCAGATGGCGAAAAAGGTCAGCGAACTCGCGGTCATGCACTTGCCCAATCCCATAGATGACATCGTGTCAAATCCCCTGGCCCACGATACGCCCGCGGAAATCGCCCAACCCCACATCCGGGATTGGATGGCGGGCGAATGCGAAGCCATCCCGGGCAAGACCATGCCGGGCCTCACGGTCATCACCCGGGACTACACCAAAATTTATGATCAGTTCATCTCTCTCGGGCCGAACGTCCGCGAACAAGGACTGGGCGCCCATGGTGTGAAGTACCCCATCAAGGATGTCTATGACCGGATGCTGGAAACCCATCCCACGGAGATGATCGAAGGCCAGAAGCGGCCCAGCCTCAAAGAAGACGTGGACGCGGCCAATGTGCTGCTGCACCTCGCACCTGAGACCAACGGCGAGCTGGCCTACCGGGCCTATCAGTACATGGAGGGGCGAACGGGCCTGCCCCTGAAAGATCTCGCGGAGCCCTACCGCGGCATCAAATACAGCTTCAAGGATCTGCTCGCCCAGCCCCGCCGCGTGCTCAACAGCCCCTGCTGGTCCGGCATCGTGGACGAGAAGCGGCCCTACTCGGCCTTCACTTACAACGTGGAACGCATGGTGCCCTGGCGCACACTCACGGGCCGCCAGTCCTGCTACCTGGACCACGAAGGCTACCTGGCTTTCGGCGAGCACCTGCCCACCTACAAGCCCACGCCCCCGGCCCAGGTGCTGGGGGATCTGCGCTGCTCCAAGCGCGAGGGCAACACCCTGGCGCTGAACTACCTCACACCCCATGGGAAATGGCATATCCACTCCACCTATGGGGACACCGAGCGCATGACCACCCTGTCCCGGGGCTGCGATCCGCTCTGGTTGAGCGAAGAAGACGCCGCCTCCGTGGGTCTCAAGGACAACGACTGGGTCGAGGTCCACAACGACAACGGCGTGGTGGTCACCCGCGCCTGCGTCAGCGCCCGCATCCCCAAAGGCGCCTGTATCCAGTACCACGCGACGGAGCGCACCTATGGCGTGCCGAAAAGCCCGCTCCGGGGCATGAAGCGCGCGGGCATGAACAACAGCCTGACCCGCATCCGGCTCAAGCCCAACCTCATGGTGGGCGGCTACGGGCAGTTCACCTACCACTTCAACTACTGGGGCCCCACCGGCGTGAACCGCGAAACGGTGGTCTACGTCCGCAAGCTCGGCCAGCTGGTCTGGTAGGAGACACTGATGGATATCCGCTCTCAAGTCGCCATGGTGTTCCACCTCGATAAGTGCATCGGGTGCCACACCTGTTCCATCGCCTGCAAGAACGTGTGGACCGACCGCAAAGGCGCCGACTACATGTGGTGGAACAACGTCGAAACAAAGCCTGGCACCGGCTTTCCCACCAAGTGGGAAGACCAGGATGAATACAAGGGCGGCTGGATCGTCCGGAACGGCAAGCTCGAACTGCGCCTCACCGGCAAGGGCAAGTTCCTGCAAAAGATCTTCTACCAGCCGGACCTGCCCACCATGGACGAGTACTACGAACCCTGGACCTACCGCTACGAAGACTTGTTCACGGCGCCTGAAACCGATGACCAGCCCACGGCCATTCCCGTCAGCAAGGTCACGGGCGAGTACATTGACATCGAAGCCGGACCCAACTGGGACGATGATCTCGGGGGCTCGGCGCTCTACGCCCGCAACGATCCGAATCTCGAAGCCATGACCGACGAGCAGCGCCTGCAGCTCCTGAGCATCGAGACCCTGGTGATGTTCTACCTTCCGCGCATCTGCAACCACTGCGCGAACCCCGCCTGCGTGGCGGCCTGCCCCAGCGGCGCCATCTACAAGCGCGGCGAGGACGGCATCGTCCTCATCAACCAGAAGGTCTGCCGCGGCTGGCGCTACTGCGTGTCCGCCTGCCCCTACAAGAAAGTCTTCTACAACTGGAGCACGGGCAAATCCGAGAAGTGCCTGCTCTGCTATCCACGCGTGGAAACCGGCCAGGCGCCCGCCTGCTTCCATTCCTGCGTGGGCCGCATCCGCTACATGGGCGTGCTGCTCTATGACGCCGACAAGATCCAGGAAGCAGGCGTGAGGCCCGATGAAGAACTGGTCACCGCCCACCGCGAAATGCTGATGGACCCCTTCGATCCCGAAGTGATCGCCGAAGCGAAAAAGAATGGCGTTACCGAGCAGATCATCAAGGCCGCCCAGAACAGCCCAGTCTACAAGTTCGTCAAGGACTGGGGCCTGGCCCTGGCGCCGCACCCGGAGTTCCGCACCTTCCCGAGCCTTTTTTACGTGCCCGCCCTCGGTCCCGTCACCTACTCCGTGGAAAACGGCGTGGCCCTGAACCCCACCTCAGCGGATGAGATCTTCGCGCCGCTGGATCAGGCGCGCCTGCCCATGAGCTACCTGGCCAGCCTCTTCGGCGCCGGGCAGGAAGCGCCGGTGCGCTACGCCATGAAGAAGATGATGGCCATCCGCACCTGGAAACGCGCCGTGACCGTCGGCGATGTGGACATGCAGGTGGCCCTGGATGGCCTTCGTGAAAGCGATTGCACACCCGAGCAGGCCGAGGCGATCTATCGCCTGACGAGTCTTTGCAACTACGAGGACCGTTTTGTGATTCCGCCCAGCCATCGGGAGCAGGCGGTGGAAGTGCTCACCAATCCGCTAGAGAAAAAGGGCGCCGCGGGATTTGGTTTCCGCGAGCAGCCAGTAAGGGGGGCCTGATGCAGCCATTGATCCAGATGCGTGTTCCAACCCAGCTCATTCCAGGCATCGCCAGGCTGTTGCGCTACCCCGATGCGGACACGCCGAAGCTCGCCGCGGCCATCGCCGATGAGGCCATGAACACCGGCCATCCCTGTCAGGAATACCTGGAAGCCTTCGCCCTGGTGGCCCGCACCTCCAGCCAGGAGGACATGGCCGAGCTCTACACCCGCAGTTTCGACTTGAATCCCGACTGCGTCCTGGAGATCGGCTGGCACCTGTTCGGCGAATCCTACAAGCGAGGCCAGTTCCTGGCCATGATGCGCCACCACCTGCAAGAGAACGGCATTGAGGCGGGCAACGACCTTCCGGACTACTTGCCGAATTTGCTGGATCTCACCATGAAGCTGGAGACCCAGGACGCCGTTGACCTGGTGGACGACTGCATCCTGCCCGCCACGGAAAAGATCCAGTCTTCAATGAAGGGCGGGGCCTATGCGCATCTGCTCCAAGCCCTCTTCCTGATTTTCACCGCTCACAGAATGCCCGCCGAGGTGAGCCATGCTTGATAAGTTCCTCTGGGTGGGATTTCCCTACACCGCCCTGACCCTGGCGGTGGTCGTGAGCATCCTCCGCTTCGTGTGGAAGCCCTTCAGCTATTCCAGCCTCTCCAGCCAGTTCCTGGAGAACAAACAGCTCTTCTGGGGTTCGGGGCTCTGGCATTGGGGCATCCTCTGGGTGCTCACCGGGCACATCGTCGCCTTCCTTTGCCCCAAACAAATTCTCGCTTGGAACTCCGCGCCCTTCCGGCTCTACCTGCTCGAAACCTCCGGCCTGATCATGGCCCTGCTGGCACTGGTGGGAGTTGTGGCCCTGATGGTCCGCCGCGGCACCAGTTCCCGTGTGAAGGCCGTCACCACGCCCATGGATTGGGTGCTGCTCGCCCTATTGCTCCTGCAGGTGACCACGGGCATTGATACCGCCCTGCGCTACCGCTGGGGCAGCTCCTGGTACGCGTCCAACGCCGCGCCCTACCTGTGGAGCCTGCTTACGCTCGGACCCAGGCCCGAACTCATCCAGCCCCTGCCCTGGCTGCCCAAGATCCACATCCTCAGCGGGTTCACCTTGATCCTGCTGATCCCCTTCACGCGCCTGGTTCACTTTCTCGTGGTACCCATCTTTTACTACTGGCGCAAGCCTCAGGTGGTGATCTGGAACCGGAAGGGCCTCAGATGAGAGTGCGCACGCTGGCCCTGGCTGGCCTCGTGGCCTTGGGGGCTTCCCTCATGATCCTTGCGGTGAGCGTGGACACGAAGCTACTGGGGGACAACTCGGGCTACAAGCCCGTGCAGCCCATCGCCTATTCCCACGCCCTGCATGCGGGGGAGCTGAAACTGGACTGTCTCTTCTGCCATACGGGAGCCGAGAAAAGCAAGCACGCCGGAATTCCACCGGTGAGCACGTGCATGAAATGCCACGAAGCGATCCTGAATAAAGCGGGCACGAAGCCCGGCGTGAGTGATCCCAGCCCGGAAATCGCCAAGCTGGCGAAAGCCATGCAAGAAGGCCGCCCCATCGAATGGGTGCGCATCCATCGCCTGCCTTCCTACGTGGACTTCCCCCACAGCCGCCACGTCAATGCGGGCGTGGCCTGCCAGAGCTGCCATGGCGAGATCCAGGGCATGGAGCGGGTCGAACAATTCTCTGCCTTGACCATGGGCGAGTGCCTGGCCTGTCATCGCGCCGAGAACGAAAAATTGCAATTGAACGGCAAGCCGCCCGCAGCCCCCACCGACTGCGGCGCCTGCCACCACTGAGGAGAACCCATGCACGTATGGAAGAGCCTCGGCGAACGGCGGGGACTCATCATCAAGACCGGGCCTGAGTTCAGCGATGAACTCCCTGTGGGCGAGAGCGTGCGCCAGATCACCCGGCGCGACTTCTTCCGGTTTTCGGGCGTTGGCTTCGCGGCGGGCCTCGCCATCAGTTGCAACAGCAAGACCGTCGAGAAGGCGCTGCCCTACTTGAATGCCGAGGAAGGCCTCACGCCCGGCGTGGCGGAATGGTATGCCACCACGTGCCAGGGATGTTCCGCGGGCTGTGGCGTGCTGGCCCGCAGCCGGGATGGGCGTCCCGTGAAGCTTGAAGGCAATCCCGACCATCCCCTGAACCGCGGCGGGCTCTGCGCCATCGGCCAGGCCCAGACCCGCGGCCTGTACGATCCCGCCCGGCTAAAAACACCGCGCATGGCTGGCCAGGATTGCGATTGGAAGACCCTCGACGCGGATCTTTCATCGCGGCTCGCGGAAATCAAAGCCAAAGGTGGCAAGATCCGCGTCCTGAGCGGCACGGTGCTCAGTCCCACCTTGAACACCGCCATCCAGAATTTCGTGGCCAGCTTTTCGGATGGCAAGCACATCAGCTACGACGCCCTGAGCTGCGCCGCCATTCCCGCGGCCTACGAACGCACTCACGGCACGAAGGCCTTGCCTCATTATCGCATCGAAGAAGCCGATTTCATCCTGGGGATTGAAGCGGATTTCCTGGGCACCTGGATAGACCCCGCGGGGTTCACCCGGGCCTACGCCAGCCGCCGCGGGCCGGACAATCCGAAGCCCATGTCCAAGCACGTGCAGGCGGAGTCCGCCATGTCCCTCACGGGCAGCAACGCCGACGAGCGCATCCGCATCGCACCTTCGGAAGTGGTGCCGTTGCTGGAAGCCCTGGCCGCGGCCTTGGGCGCGGGGCAGGCCGCGGAACTGCGGAATGACCTAGCCAGCAAAGTAGCCTCCTGGGGGCATGATCTCCTGCAACACAAGGGTTCCAGCCTGGTGCTCTGCGGCGTCAATGATCTGTATGCGCAGCTCCTCACCGCCCGCATCAACCACCTGCTGGGCAACGAGGGTAGGACCGTGGATCTCGCCCGCCCCAGCCTCCAGAAACAGGGTGATGATCGCGCTCTTCCAGGACTCATCAAGGAGATGAGGGACGGGCAAGTGGACGCGGTGATCGTGCTGGGCGCCAATCCCATCTACGATCTGCCCGCTGAATTCGCCGCAGCCTTTGAGAAGGTGGGCCTGCGCGTGAGCACGGCCCTGACCGCCGATGAGACCGCCATCGCCTGCACCCATCTGGCTCCGGAGCACCACTGGCTGGAGGCCTGGAGCGATGCGGAGCCCGTTTCGGGAATCCTGAGCCTGGTCCAGCCCCTCACGAATCCGCTCTTCCAGACCCGCAACGTGATTGAAAGTTTCCTCATCTGGAGCGGGGGATCAGCCAACGCTCTGGATCAACTCCGAGAACACTGGAAGCAGGCTGTCTTCCCGCGCCAGAAGGCGGCCGGAGAATTTGAGACGTTTTGGAATGGTGTGTTGCAGAAGGGCGCTGTGCAGCTCGACGGAAGCCCCAGCACTCCCGCCTACCGCGAGGACGTGAAGGCTTCCCTCCACGAAAAGATTACGCCGCAAGCGCGGCCCTACGAACTGCTGCTCATGGCCAAGGTCGGCCTGGGCGATGGCCGCCACGCCTTCAATCCCTGGCTCCAGGAACTCCCCGATCCCATCACCAAGGTGACCTGGGACAACTACCTCTCCCTGTCTCCGGCCGCGGCCAAGGGCCTGGGTCTGGAACAGGGCGACGTGGCCGCGCTACGGCCTGAAGGCCTTTCCGAACTGGCGCTGCCTGTGGTGGTGCAGCCCGGCCAGGACGACCGCACCATCGCCGTGGCGCTGGGATACGGCCGCAAAGAGGGCAGCCCCAAAGACTGGAAAGTCGTGGGCAGCAATGTCTATCCCTGGCGCAGTCTCGCCAGCGGGTTTCTTATTGCCGCGGCGGGTTCATTGCAGATCCGCCGGACCGGGAGCCGGGCCGAGCTGGCCGCCACCCAGGATCATCACAGTCTCGAAGGCCGCGAACTCGTGCGCGAAATGGCACTGGCGCCCTATCTGCGAGATCCAGCCTCCGCGCGGCCACATGAGCAGCCAGGGCCTTCCGCCTATGCGCCTCATCCCCACGGCCAGCATCGCTGGGCCATGGTCATTGACCTGAACAAATGCACCGGCTGTTCCGGCTGCGTCATCGGCTGCCAGGTGGAAAACAACATTCCGGTGGTGGGCAAGGACGAGGTCGCGAAGAAGCGCGAGATGCATTGGCTGCGCATAGACCGCTACTACGAAGGCAGCGAAGCCGAGCCCAAGGTATTCCACCAGCCCATGCTCTGCCAGCAATGCGATAACGCGCCCTGCGAAAACGTCTGCCCGGTGCTGGCCACCGTGCACAGCGAAGAGGGGCTGAACCAGCAGATCTACAACCGCTGCGTGGGCACCCGGTACTGCGCCAACAACTGCCCCTACAAGGTGCGGCGCTTCAATTGGTGGTCCTACCCCCACAACAGCGAGATCGAGCGCCTGGCCCTCAACCCCGATGTCACGGTGCGCAGCCGCGGCGTCATGGAAAAGTGCAGCTTCTGCGTGCAACGCCTCCTGGCCGCCAAGATCCAGGCCAAGAACGAGGGCCGCGAGCTGAAAGACGGCGAGGCCCAGCCCGCCTGCATGCAAAGCTGTCCGGCCCAGGCCATCGTCTTTGGCGACGTGCAGGATCCAGAAAGCCAGATCAGCCATGCCATGCGTGATCCCAAGCGATTCCTGGTGCTCGGGGAACTGGGCGTCGCGCCCGCCGTGAGCTACCTGACAAAGATACGCAACGCGGAACCCGCCGAGTCCAACGGAGGCAGCCATGGCGCCTGAAGCCCAAGCGCGCGCGTTGAATTCCATCGAAGGAATCACTGAGGAGGAACTCCGTGGCTACGGCCACGTGCTACCCCTCATCGAAGGCAACAAGAGCTATTCCCAGGTCACCGAAGAAGTCTTCAGCACCACCGAAAAAATGCCACCGCTGAAGTGGTGGCTGGCGCTTTCCGTTTCCTTCTCGCTGTTGCTGCTGGGCGTCTGGGCCGTCACGCAGACCGTGACCCGGGGCATCGGCACTTGGGGTCTCAACCGCACCGTGGGCTGGGCTTTCGACATCACCAATTTCGTGTTCTGGGTGGGCATCGGCCACGCGGGCACGCTCATCTCGGCCATCCTCTTCCTGTTCCGCCAGCGGTGGCGCACCAGCATCAACCGCGCGGCGGAAGCCATGACGATCTTCGCGGTCATGTGCGCCGGCACCTTCCCCATCATCCATATGGGCAGGCCCTGGCTGGCGTTCTGGGCCACGCCCTATCCCAACACGCGGGGCCCGCTCTGGGTGAATTTCAAGAGCCCGCTCTTGTGGGATGTCTTCGCCATCAGCACTTACTTCATCATCTCGCTCACCTTCTGGTACCTGGGCATGGTGCCCGATCTCGCCACCATGCGGGACCGCGCCAAATCCAAGCTGCGCAAGGCCATCTTCAGCATCTTCTCCCTGGGCTGGACTGGCTCGCACCGCACCTGGAGCCGCTATGAGACGGTCTACATGCTGCTGGCGGGCCTCAGCACGCCGCTGGTGATCTCCGTGCACACCATCGTGTCCATGGACTTCGCCACCTCGGTGATCCCCGGCTGGCACGCGACGATCTTCCCCCCCTACTTCGTGGCGGGCGCCGTCTTCAGCGGCTTCGCCATGGTGCTCACGCTCATGATCATCGCCCGCAAAGTGATGGATCTGGAGGAGTACATCACCATCCGCCACCTGGAAGCCATGACCAAGGTGATCATCGCCACGGGCATGATCGTGGGGATGGCCTACGGCACGGAATTCTTCATGGCCTGGTACAGCGGCAACCAATACGAGCGCTACGTCTTCTTCAATCGCGCCCTGGGTCCCTTCAAGTGGGCCTACTGGACCATGGTGAGCTGCAATGTTTTAACCCCGCAGCTCTTCTGGATCCGGAAGGTGCGCACGACGCCCTGGATGATCTTCATCCTCTCCATCTTCGTGAACATCGGCATGTGGTTCGAGCGCTTCGTCATCATCGTGACGAGCCTCCATCGCGACTACCTGCCTTCCTCCTGGGCCATGTACAGCCCCACCTTCATCGAGGTGGCCATCTTCTTGGGCAGCTTCGGATTGTTCTTCACCTGCTTCCTTGTATTCACCCGATTGCTGCCGGTCATCGCGGCCAGCGAAGTGAAAGGAGTGTTGAAGCATGAGGAGCACTGATCGAACCGCCCTGATGGTTCCCACCCGCTTCCGCGCCAGTTTCGCGGCGCCCGGGCAATTGCTCGAAGCCGTGAAACAGCTCAAGCAGGAAGACTATCGCGTCCTGGACACCTACACGCCCTTTCCCGTGCATGGCATGGACGAGGCCATCGGCCTGGCGCCCTCGCGCCTGCCGCGGGCCTGCCTGGCTTTCGCGATCCTGGGCCTGGCCATTGCCCTGGGGGTTCAGATCTGGACCTCGGCCTATGACTATCCCTTGATCGTCGGCGGCAAACCGTTGGTGTCCCTGCCCGCCTTCGTGCCCGTGGCCTTCGAGTTGACGGTGCTATTGGCGGGACTGGGCGTGGTGGCCAGCCTGTTCGTGGTGTCAGGCATGCGGCCGAAATTCAAGGTGCCCAACCTGCATCCTGGCGTGAACGATGATCGCTTTGTCGTGGCGGCCGAGATCCGCGCGGGCGCCAGTTTTGCGATGGTCTGTTCCAGGATGGCCGAGCTCGGCGCGCTGGAAACCGAGTTGTTGATTGATGACAGGCTGCAACAAAGCACTTCCATTTTGGACCGCGAAGCGACTCCGCTCGCCTTCATTCTCGCTTTCATTCCCGCGGTGCTGGTGCTGGCCGCCCTGCCCCTGCTCAACCGCGACTACCTGCGGCGGAACGTGGCCTGGGACGGCGGCATGATGGAGCCTGTCGCCTACCAGTCCTTCGATTCCGCGCCCTTTCTTCCCAATGGCCAGGTCCTGCAAACGCCCCCCAAGGGCACCTTGTCGCGCAATGGATTGGCCCCCCTGCCCTATGGTCCCGGCAAGGCGGAAGCCGAACGCGCGGGGCGCGAGCTGGTGAACCCCCTCCAGCCAACCCAGGCGAATTTCAGCCGCGGCAAGCTGGTCTATGAACGCAGTTGCGCGGCCTGCCATGGCAAGGACGGTGACAATAACAGCAGCGTCATCGTGGCCCGGGGCCTGCTGGCCCCGGCGATCCTGGTGTCGCCGATGGTCAAGAATATGCCCGATGGCCAGATCTTCCATGTCGCCACCTTCGGCGGCCCGCAGAAGATGAAGGGCCTGGGCGACCTCATCAGCCGGGAGGACCGCTGGAAGGTGGTGCTCTACATCCGCGAACTGCAAAAGGGCACTGCGCCTAAACCCGCGCCAGCAGCTGCTTCAGCGCCTGCCCAGAGCACCGGAGTGAAGCCATGAGTCCCTATCAGGCATTCACAGTTCCCCCAAGGGATCTCACCCGGCCGCAGTTTCCGACGCTCGCGGAAATTGGGGACAAGTTCCGCATGGCGGCCGTGACCCTCACGGGTTTGGGATTCCTGATGCTGGCCATCGGCCTCGCGACGAGCCCCGTCCATGCCTGGGCCAACGTGCTCATCACCGCCTTCAATCTGACCTGCGTAGGTCTGGGCGGCCTGTTCCTGCTGGCGATCCAATCCACCACCGGCGCCCGCTGGAGCGACCCCATCCTGAAGGCCCACCGGGCCATGCCCGCGCTGCTCCCCATCGCAGGGCTGATGATGCTTTCACTCTGGTTCGGGGCCGAGTACATCTATCCGTGGGCCAGGCCCGAAGCCCACGCGGACCACCTGCTCCAAGGCCGCCTGGTCTGGCTGAACCGCCCATTTTTCTTCGGTCGCGTCCTGGTTTTCTTTGGGCTTTGGATGCTGCTGGGGCGGCGCATCGTGCGACAGGGCCAGGGCGCCGCGGTCTTCATCCTAGTGTTCGGCGTCACCTTCGTTCTGGCGAATTTCGACTGGATCATGTCCCTGGAACCGGCCTGGTACAGCACCATCTTCGCGATCTACGGATTCTCCGGGATGTTCCTCCAGGGCATCGCCATCGTCACCATCAGCGCCATCGTGCTGCGCCGCGTGGGCCTGCTGCCGGAGATCTCCAAGGCGCAAAACCACGACCTGGGCAAGCTGCTCTTCGCCTTCAGCTGTTTCTGGGCCTACATCTGGCTCAGCCAGTTCCTGCTGATCTGGTACGCCAACATCCCCGAGGAGACCGCGCCCATCCGCCTGATGCTCAACAGCAGGTGGACGCCCTTCTTCTACCTGAACCTGGTGCTGAATTTCGGCCTGCCCTTCGTGCTGCTGCTCACGCGCAAGGCCAAGACCAGCGAGACCGTGTTGATGGTGGCCTGCTTCATCGTGCTGGCCGGCCACTGG
Organism: Acidobacteriota bacterium; assembly: GCA_021786615.1. GTDB lineage: Bacteria > Acidobacteriota > Holophagae > Holophagales > Holophagaceae > JANXPB01. Next base: position 13,667 of record JAJYMZ010000099.1, on the reverse strand, counting down.
CTGGATCTCTACCTCATGGTTTTGCCGCCCACGCTGAAAGGTGCCGCGCCTTCCTTCGGCCTTTCCGAAGCGGGCGGCGTCCTGCTGCAATTCGGACTGGGCCATCTCGCCTGCTGGCCCGTCTTCATGAAGGACGTGAATCCAGAGCAGGAAGTGCCGCAGAGATAGGGATCCCCCGGTCTTCTAAGGCTTGCTGCCAGGACGACCATGATCATTGCAGTACTCATCGCGCAGGCTCATGCCCTGATTTCTTTTTGGAATGAGTCTCTTTAGCATAGGCTATTGACTAGCGGTGCTTCCCCTCGCGCCCGATTTCTTGGGATGCCTTCGCGCCAGCGATTCCTTCGGAGAACCCATGCCCTCGAATACTCATGACAGCTCGCCCTTGTCGCCTTGGTGGCGGCAAGCCGTCATCCTGGTGATGATCTTCGGGTTCAGCCTGCTGGGACTCGTCACAACCAAGACTTACAGTGGTGCTCCGCCGATTCCAGCTCAGGTGGTGGACGAATCGGGAAAGGTGCTTTTCACCGAGGCTGACGTGAACCTCGGCCAGGAAGTCTTTTTCAAGTACGGCCTCATGGAGCACGGCACGCTGTGGGGCCACGGTGCCTACCTGGGCCCGGATTACACCGCCGAATACTTGCACCGCATGGCGGAGATCGGGCGGGATACGGTGGCCATGTCCCGCTTTGGCAAACCCTTCGCGCGACTGGAGCAAGGTCAATCGCTGGAAGTGGGCGAGACGGTGAAGGGGATCCTCAAGCAGAATCGCTACGACGCCGCCACCCGCACGCTCACGTATTCAGATGTGGAATCCGCCGCCCTTGAAATCCAGATCCAGGAATGGAAGGCCTACTTCTCGGGCGAGGTTGCGGCGCCAGGTTTGCCCAAGCAATTCATCCAGAGCGACAAGGAGCTGAAGGCCCTGGCCACTTACTTTTCCTGGGCCACCTGGGCCACCGTGGCACCGCGCCCCGGGGTGGATTATTCCTACACCAACAACTGGCCCTATGAGCCCTTGGTGGGCAACCTGCCTTCGTCTTCGGCCTACCTGTGGAGCGCCATGAGCCTGATCACGCTCCTAGGCGGACTAGGGCTGATCCTGTTCGTCTTCGGGAAGTTCAATTACCTGGGCTGGGGCGCCGCGGGTTCCAGTCATCCCCACGAGGGACGTCTGCGCAACTGGGTGCTGACGCCCAGCCAGAAAGTGCTGGGCCTTTACTTCGCCGTGGTGGCATTGCTCTTCCTCGCCCAGGCCGCCTTGGGCGGCGTCATCGCCCATTACCGTGTGGAGCCGGGTTCCTTCTATGGATTCGACCTTGCCCGCATCCTGCCCTACAATCTCGCGCGCACTTGGCACCTGCAATTGGCCATATTCTGGATCGCCACGGCCTGGGTCGCAGGGGGTCTCTTCCTTGCCCCCCTGGTGGGGGGCCGCGAGCCCAAGGGCCAGAAGGCAGGTGTGCTGATCCTCCTCGTCGCGCTAGCCATCGTGGTCTTCGGCAGCCTGTTCGGCGAATACCTCGGCATCAATGGAAAGCTTGGCACCCTGTGGTTCTGGCTGGGGCACCAGGGTAGCGAGTACCTGGATCTGGGCCGCTTCTGGCAATTGCTCTTGGCCGCAGGCCTCGTGTTCTGGCTTTTCCTGATGTTCCGCGGTCTCAGGCCCGCGATGAAGTCCAACGACCAAGGTGAGCTCCCATCGCTGTTCCTCTATGCCGCGGTGGCCATCCCGCTGTTCTACCTGCCCGCGATGTTCTATGGGCCCCACACCAATTTCGCGATCATTGATAACTGGCGCTTCTGGATCATTCATCTGTGGGTCGAGGGCTTTTTTGAGCTCTTCGCGACCGTGCTGGTGGCGGTTATTTTCTATCAGATGGGATTGGTGACGGCGAAATCCGCCACGCGGTTGGTGTATCTCGACGCCATCCTGTATCTCGGCGCAGGCGTCGTGGGCACAGGGCACCACTGGTACTTCACGGGCCAAGGCACCCTGAACATGGGCCTGGCTTCCTGCTTCTCGGCCATGGAAGTGGTTCCGTTGACCCTTCTCACGCTGGATGCATGGGACTTCATCCGCCTCAAGGACCAGCAATGCGCTGAGTGCGGCGAGTCCCTGGGCGTGAAGCAAAAGTGGGTCATCTATTTCCTCATCGCCGTGGGCGTCTGGAACTTCGTGGGCGCTGGCGTCTTCGGCTTCCTCATCAACCTGCCTATCGTGTCCTACTTCGAAATGGGCACCACGCTGACCCCCAATCATGGCCATGCGGCCATGTTTGGCGTGTTTGGCATGTTGGCGCTGGGCGTGATGGTCTTCTGTCTTCAGGCGATCAATACCGATGCCGCATGGAAGCGCGTGGAGAAATACATCCGCTTCGGCTTCTGGGGCCTGAACATCGGCCTGGGGCTGATGATGCTGCTGGACCTTTTCCCGGCGGGCGTGCTGCAACTCTGGGATGCCATCACCCACGGCTACTGGCATGCCCGAAGGCTGAGCTACCTCATGGGCGGAACTTACCACACCTTGGAGTGGATCCGCATCATCGCCGACATGGTGTTCTTGCTGGCGGGGGCGGTGCCCTTGGTTTACGCGGCCATCAGGCTTTCCTTCACCCGTGAAGCCAAGGTTGGCTGAGTTTTACCAGTCGAGATGGAGCCTCGCTTGGGTCTGGAACATCCAAGGCCTAGAGCGGGGGAATTTTCTGTCCTAAACCCTGTCCAGCCTCACTCCACCCCAGGTTTGCGACGCGCCGCCAGCTTCGCCATATGCCGCTGGAAGAGGCTCATGATGAGGCCGTGGATCACCGCCTGGGTGAAGCGGTAGAAGTACCAGGGAAGGGCGGGATTGAAATCATGGATGGCCACGAGGGTGAAGCGCCCCGCCAGGAAATCCCTGAACTCCAGGCGCGCGGTGCGGCCGCCCAGGAACTTGGCGAGCATGCCGCCGGTGATGAAGTACATCACGCGGTCAGGGGAACTATGGGTGGGCTTGAAATTCATGGCGAGTATCCGGATCCGCCCCGGCCGGGCGAACGCGGTCCAAGAGCCTTGAGGATCCCGCTCCGTCACCAGGAAGGGGGGCAGCAGGGTTCCCAGCCAGGCGAAGTAGTGATCGGCCATCCAGGCGGCGTTCTTGCCGGCGGGCAGGGCCATGCGCTGGATGGACCGCACCCTGGAATCATGGCGCAGGATCTGGTCGTCCTGCCTTCGCTGGGCGGGCTGCGCAGCGGCCGGGGCACGCTCGCTTTCCGCACGGACCGAAGCCAGCAGGGCCTCGCGGAATGGCGCCGCCGGCCGCGCCGCCACGAGTCCCGCCGAGTCTTCCGGCTCTTGAATTTCGAAGGCCATGGTTCCCAGCAGGTACTCGATGAATTCCAGGCGCAGGGAGGGATTCAGGAAGCTCAAGGCCCGCGCAAAGAGGCGGTCCGAAAGGAGGCGCAGGGTGATGAGTCTGGGCTTGCGGTGAAGCACTGCGGCCGTTTCCTCGATCATGGCGCGAAAGGTCATGCGGTCCGGCCCGAAGATGGGGTATTCCCGGCCATAGGTTTCGGGATTCCCGGCACAGTGCTCCACGGCCCCCAGCAAATCGGCCAGGGAAATGGGACGGATCCCTGTTTGCGCCGACCCCGGAAGGAGGATCACCGGAAGACGCTCCACCATTCCGACGAGGAGGCGGGCGAGTTCCCCGCCCGGGGCTACGACGAGGTTGGTGCGGAGCACCGTCACGGGCACGCCATGGGAAGCCAGGACCTGTTCCAGCTCGCGCCTTGATTCGGCCACAGGATGGTCGCGCCCCACAGGAAGGAACTGGGCGCGAAACACGATCTGCTGTACGCCGGTCTTGGCCGCCGCCCGGGCGAAGTTGTCCGCCACCAGCAGATCCCGGTCCCGGGTTGCGGCCTGATCCAGCCGCGCCGAGGGATCCCGGTTGTGGACGAGGTAGACCGCATAGGCGACGCCCTGCAGGGCCGCTTCTAATTCCTTGCGGGAATAGTGATCGCAAGGGATCAGCCTGACCCTATCGCCAGGCGCGCCCTGCCCCGACCTCGCCATGGAGCGGGTGAGGGCCACGACTTCATATTTCTGGGCGAGGGTTTCGCACACGGCGGCGCCGATGAAACCGCTGGTTCCTGCCACTGCGATCCGAGCCGCTGCCATGGGAATGTGTCCGGGGAGAAAGCATATATCAAGAGAACGGTGCATCAGCGCGGAGTGTGCGAAGCCCTCATCATGATTGGCACCGTGGATGGGGAATGAAAGCTCCCGCCCTATCACGTCCCGAAAGGCAGGCGAAGAGATTCGGAAGGCCCGTGAAGAGGGGCGTCCTGTATGGGTAGTTGTAGGATAGGCAATCCTCGCTTTGGAACACCAGTTGACGGTTCATGGCTCTCATTGCGCGAGGAAGCCCCTCAGATCTGTCAAATCGCGCCAGAAAAGGAATCGACTTCAAGCTTGCAAAGGAGATAAAGCTAGGGAATTCGGTTCCCGATCAACAACCCAGCCTTCTACAATGGCTTGAACGTCACATTTTTCGATGCTTGGAAGGCTTGGCCCATGGCGCGCCCCTCAAAAAGTGCGGAACAGAATGGCTCTCCCCTCGGTTTTGAGGCCAACCTCTGGCAGATGGCGGACGCCCTGCGGAACAACATGGATGCGGCGGAATACAAGCACGTCGTGCTGGGGCTGATTTTCCTGAAATACATCTCTGATGCGTTCGAAGCCAAGCACACAGAGCTTGAAGCTCAGAAGGCCGACGGAGCGGATCCGGAGGATCAGGACGAATATCGGGCCGCGAGCATCTTCTGGGTGCCCAAGGAGGCTCGGTGGGCGCATCTGAAAGCCCAGGCCCCTCAGCCCACCATCGGCACCGTGGTGGATGACGCCATGAGTGCGATCGAACGGGACAACCCCTCCTTAAAGGGCGTGCTGCCCAAGGACTTTGGCCGTCCGGGTCTCGATAAGCAGCGCCTGGGCCAGATCATCAACCTGGTGAGCGATATCACCATGGGCAGTGCGCCAGATCGCGCCAAGGACAGGCTTGGGCAAGTTTACGAGTATTTCCTTTCACGATTTGCCAGTGCCGAGGGCAAGAGCGGCGGACAGTTCTATACGCCCTCCCCGGTGGTGCGTGTGCTGGTGGAGATGCTCGCCCCCTACAAGGGCCGGGTCTACGATCCCTGCTGCGGTTCCGGCGGCATGTTCGTGAGCAGCGAAAAATTCATCGAAGCCCACAGCGGGCGCATCGGCGATATCTCCATCTACGGCCAGGAGAGCAACTACACCACCTGGCGCCTGGCCAAGATGAACTTGGCCATCCGTGGTATCGACGCCCAGATCGCCCACGGCGACACCTTCCACAACGACCGCCACCCGGACCTCAAGGCAGATTACGTCCTGGCTAATCCCCCCTTCAACGACAGCGACTGGCGCGGGGATCTGCTGAAGGACGACAAACGCTGGGTCTATGGCGTGCCGCCCGCGGGCAACGCCAATTTCGCCTGGGTCCAGCACTTCCTGCACCACCTCGCCCCCACGGGCACCGCGGGCTTCGTGCTCGCCAACGGCTCCATGTCATCCAATCAGTCTGGGGAGGGCGAGATCCGGAAGGCCCTCATTGAGGCGGATCTGGTGGATTGCATGGTGGCATTGCCGGGCCAGCTCTTCTACTCCACCCAGATCCCCGTATGTCTTTGGTTCCTGACCCGCGACAAGCGCAACCGGGGCTTCCGGGACCGCCGGGGCGAGACCCTCTTCATCGACGCTCGGAAGATGGGCAGCATGATCAACCGCGTCCAGCGGGAACTGACGGACGAAGATATCGCCACCATCGCTGGGGCCTACCACGCTTGGCGGGGAGACAAAGGCGCGGGCGCCTACGAGGACAAGGCCGGGTTCTGCAAGCTCGGCATCCTTGAGGACATCCGCAAGCACGGGCACGTGCTCACGCCGGGGCGATACGTGGGCGCAGAAGAGGTCGAGGACGATGGAGTTTCCTTTGACGAAAAGATGAAGCACCTGTCCAAGCTGCTGCGCGAGCAGCAGGCCGAGGGCGCCCGCCTGGATGCCGCCATCAATGCGAACCTGACGAGCCTGGGCTATGGCGAATAAGAAGCCCATCCGTCAGGACGTGCGCCGTGTGCGGGGCCAAGCCCGCGCCGAGGCTGCCTTTCCCGCGGCTCCTTCCCTGGCTGAACTTCCAGGGGACTACCTCAGCACTCTGGAGGAGATCAAGCAGCGGATCCAAAAGGAGCGCTTGCGGATCGTCGTCTCCGCCAACCAGGCCATGGTGCTGCTCTATTGGGATCTGGGGCGCCTGATCCTGGAGCGCCAGGGCCAGCAGGGCTGGGGGGCCAAGGTCATCGACCGGCTGGCGGCGGATCTCCGGGTGGCCTTTCCTGGGATGAAGGGATTTTCCCCCCGGAACCTGCTCTCCATGCGGAGTTTTGCCGAAGCCTACCCCGAGGCTGAAATGGTGAAACAGGTTGTTTCACAATTGCCCTGGGGGCATGTGGTCCGCCTCCTGCAGCGAGAAAAGGATCCCGAGACCCGTGCCTGGTATGCGCGCCAGGCCGTCGCCCAGGGCTGGAGCCGCAGCATCCTGGAACTCCAGATGGATCGGCGGGCGCATGAGCGCCAGGGCCAGGCCATCACCAACTTCCCAGCCACCCTGCCACCCGCCGATTCCGATATGGCCACCCAGGTTTTCAAGGATCCCTACCTCTTCGATTTCCTGGGAACCGCGGACCCGCGCCGGGAGCGGGAAGTGGAACAAGCCCTGGTGGAACACATCCAGCATTTCCTGCTGGAACTGGGCGCGGGCTTCGCCTTCGTGGGGCGCCAGGTTCCCCTGGAAGTGGGTGATCAGGACTTCTACGTCGACCTTCTCTTCTATCACCTGAAGCTGCGCTGCTACGTCATTGTGGAACTCAAGGCCGTGCCCTTCGATCCGGCCTTCGTGGGCCAGTTGAATCTCTACCTCTCCGCCGCCGATGATCTGCTACGCCATCCCGGCGACAAGCCCACCATCGGCCTGCTGCTCTGCCGCTCCAAGAACAAGATCGTGGCCGAATACGCCCTGCGGGACTTCAACAAACCCATGGGTGTTGCCCACTGGGAAACCCTGATCGTCGAGAAATTGCCTCAGGAGTTTGCTGACAGCCTGCCCACCGTCGAGGAGTTGGAGACGGAGTTGGGGGGAGGTGAGCTTGAGTAGATTGGCCAGAAAACTCCATCCCGTCGCTACCCCCGGCACTCCCTTCCTTCTCTACTCCACTGGGGACGGCCACACAACCGTCACGGCCAGGATCAGCCTGAGGGAGTTAAGAAATGGCGGGTGAGCGACGCACTGTACTAGCCTCCCAGTTTTGTGCGTCAGTGCGAGATGGGACCCATGACTCCCCCAAACCCGCAGAACATGGGGAGTTTTTAGTGACATCACGTCACCTTACGGGTGGAAGACTTGATCTAGGTTCTGCATACCGCATCTCGAAACTTGACTTTGATGCGATCAACCAGCGAAGCAAGGTTGACCGCTGGGATGTGCTCATTTCTATGATCGGAACTGTCGGCGAGCCCTGCCTCATTAAGGATGAGCCAAACTTTGCGATTAAGAACATTGGCCTATTCAAGAGCAAAGGTGAGATAGAAGGCAAGTGGCTCTACTACTATCTCAGAAGCCCTGAAACCCAGCAGCTGATTCGCGAGCACGCGCGTGGAACAACCCAACAATACATACCCCTAAACGCGCTCCGGGATCTCCCGGTTCTGGCGCCCACGGATCGCGAAGAGATGAGTGCAATCGCCCACATCCTCGGCACGCTGGACGACAAGATCGAGCTGAACCGCCGCCAGAACGAGACCATGGAGGCTATGGCTCGCGCCCTCTTCAAGTCCTGGTTCGTGGACTTCGATCCCGTCCGAGCCAAGGTCGAAGGGTGCGATACGGGATTGCCTGGGCACATCGCGAAGTTCTTCCCTAATTCTTTCGAGAATTCAATGTTGGGTGAGATCCCCAGAGGTTGGCAAACATGCAAATGGGGAGACCTCGTGACCCTTGAATACGGGAAGTCCCTTGCCGGATACAACAGAGAAGATGGTGAATACCCGGTGTATGGGACAAATGGAAAGATTGGGACTCACTCGGTCTCGCTCTGTCCTCATCCCGGCATCGTTATCGGGAGGAAGGGTGCATACCGCGGAATTCATTACTGCAGCGCACCCTTCTTTGTTATCGACACCGCTTTCTTTGTGGCACCTCGGAAACCAATAGAACTCCGATGGGCGTATTACGAGCTTCTCCGGAATGACATCAACAGCATGGACAGTGGATCGGCCATTCCTTCTACAAGTCGCGAGGACTTTTATAACCTCCCTGTGTTGGCACCACCCGTAGCCGTTCAAAAGTCCTTCGTGAGATTGTTGGAGTCAATCTGGATTCAAAAGGGGCAGAACAATTTGGAATCCAACACTCTCGCCAACCTGCGTGACACCTTGCTTCCCCAGCTGCTCTCTGGTGAATTGCCACTCCCCGAAACCGCTACCCTGTTGGTAAAGGATTCGTAGCCATGCCCATGCCAACCTTTGCCTCTCCTCCGCGAATTGAGGCCTTGAAGATCCGTAATTACCGGGCTCTTCGAGATGTCTCCTTTACCAATCTTCGTCCGATGACGGTGCTGCTTGGCCCCAACGGCAGCGGCAAGAGCACGGTGTTCGATGTGTTCGCCTTCCTTTCTGAAAGTTTCAGTTCGGGGCTTCGCAAAGCCTGGGATCGCCGTGGGCGCTTCAAGGAATTGCGAAGCCGTGGCGCGGAAGGCCCCATCGAATTCGAGCTGCGCTACCGGGAGCGCCGGAACGATCCGATCATCACCTACCACCTCAGTGTGGATGAGACACCTCGGGGACCCGTCGTCGCCGCCGAATGGCTTCAGTGGAGGCGAGGTGCCAGTGGCAAACCTTTCCGTTTTCTGGACTTCAGGGAAGGCCGCGGTGAGGTCATCACCGGTGATGCGCCGGACGCTCAGGATCGCCGCGTTAAGGAAGAATTGGATTCCCAGGAAGCCTTGGCCGTGAATGCGCTGGGGCAGCTCGCCAAGCATCCGCGCGTCGCGGCCCTGCGCCGGTTCATCACGGGATGGAGCTTGTCCTACCTGACCGCGGATCATACGAGGGCCGTGCCTGAGGCCGGACCCCAGGAACATCTCTCCCAGACGGGAGACAACCTGGCCAATGTCATCCAGTTCCTCCGGGAACAGCACGAAGATCTGTTGAAGGAGATCCTGGATAAGCTGCGCCAGCGGGTGCCTCGAATGGATCGTGTGGATGCCGATGTCATGGGAGATGGGCGGCTGCTGTTGCTGCTGAAGGACGCTCCTTTCGATAAACCGATCCTGGCCAAGTGGGCGTCGGATGGCACGCTCAAGATGCTCGCCTATCTCGTGGCCCTTTATGATCCAGCCCCTCCTGCGCTCATGGGCCTTGAGGAGCCCGAGAACCATCTACACCCAAAGCTTCTCTACGAACTTGCAGAAGAGTGCCGCGAAGCCTCGGCTCACAGCCAGCTCATCGTAACTACCCATAGTCCCTTCTTTTTGAATGCCCTGAGACAGGAAGAGGTCTGGGTGCTCAATCGGGATGCCAGAGGCTACACCGAGGCATTTCGGGCCGCCGAACTTATGGGGATTCCCGAACACATGGGTGCAGGCGCGAAGCTGGGGCAGCTCTGGATGGAAGGCTTTTTCGGCGTTGGCGATCCAACCTCGCCGGATCTACGTCCTTTGAAGCCCCGGAAAGATGGCCATGCACGTTGAGTTTCTTCTTGAGGAGCCTTCTTCAGAAGAGGCGTTGAAGCTCTTGCTACCCCGCCTCCTCCCCACTGATACTAGCTATGCGCTTCATAATCTCCATGACAAGCAGACCCTCTTGAAGCATTTGAAGAATCGACTCAGAGGCTACGCTCAGTGGAACGTGCCGGACTTGCGAGTGGTGGTTCTGGTCGACTGCGATGATGACGATTGTGCGGACCTGAAACGCCAGATGGAGGAAGCCGCCTTGGATGCTGGCTTGACCACCAAGACATCTGCAGGCGGAAGTGCATTCGTCGTGTTGAACCGCATCGCCATTGAGGAACTGGAAGCATGGTTCTTTGGAGATATGGAGGCCATCCGGACTGCCTACCCCAGAGTGCCTGCAAGCTTGGGACAACAGGCCAAGTATCGTGATCCGGATGCTATTACAGGCGGCACCTGGGAAGCTCTTGAGCACGTTCTCCAGAAACAGGGCTATCACCGAGAAGGTCTGGCCAAGTTGAAGGCCGCCCGAGATATCGCCTGGCACATGGATCCCTCACGGAATCGTTCGACGAGTTTCAAAGTCTTCATCAACGGTTTAGCAGCGATGTGAGGATGTGGCGATGCCCTTCACCGAATCCGTCGTCGAAGAAGCCGCCCTGGCTTGGCTGGAGGGCCTGGGTTATTCCATCCTCCACGGGCCCGATATCGCCTTCGGGGAGCCCTCTGCGGAGCGTATTGATCCCGGCTTCAAGGATGCGATCCTGGAGGGGCGCCTGCGATCAGCTCTGGCCCA
>JAJYMZ010000099.1:0-3073 GCA_021786615.1 Acidobacteriota bacterium | reverse complement strand
TCAATCCAACCTTGCCCATGGAGGCCCTAGATGACGCCTTCCGTAAGCTCACCCGTCTGGAGGCGCCGACGCTCATCGAGCGTAACCACCACCTGCATCGACTTCTGGTGGATGGTGTCCCGGTGGAATACCGCCGTCAGGACGGTTCCATCGCGGGAGCCCAGGCGCGGGTGCTGGACTTCGACGACCCGGAGGCCAACGACTGGCTGGCGGTGAACCAGTTCACGGTGGTGGAGGGCCAGCACAATCGGCGCCCGGACGTGGTGCTCTTCATCAATGGTCTGCCCTTGGCTGTGATCGAGCTGAAGAACCCTGCCGACGAGCAGGCCACGGTGGGTGCGGCGATCCAGCAGCTCCATACTTACCAGGCCCAGATCCCAGCCCTCTTCGCCACCAATGCGGTGCTGGTGGCCTCGGACGGCGTCCAGGCCCGGGTAGGCGCCCTGGGAGCGGGCAAGGAGTGGTTCAAACCCTGGCGCACCATCGGCGGCCAGGAGGACGCGGCGGCCCGATTGGCGGAGCTGCGGGTGGTGCTGGAGGGCGTCTGCGAGAAGCGCCGGTTCCTGGACCTGGTGCGCTTCTTCATCGTGTTCGAGGATCTGGGTGCCGGGAAGCTCGTGAAGAAGATGGCGGGCTACCACCAGTTCCACGCTGTCAACGTGGCCGTGGAGGAAACCCTTCGCGCCGCCAAGGTCATTGCCGAGGATCGTACCGGGGACATCCCGGGGCGCTACACAGCAGGTGGCAAGCCCGGAGGCGAGCCCGGCGACCGGCGCGTGGGCGTGGTGTGGCACACCCAGGGCTCAGGCAAGAGCCTCTCCATGGCCTTCTACGCGGGGCGGATCATCCTGCATCCTGGGATGGCCAACCCCACCATTGTGGTGCTCACGGATCGCAATGACCTGGATGACCAGCTCTTCGGCACTTTCTCTCGATGCCGGGATTTGCTGCGACAGCCGCCGGATCAGGCGGAGGACCGGGCCGATCTGCGGAAGAAGTTATCCGTGGCCGCAGGGGGCGTGGTCTTCACCACCATCCAGAAATTCTTACCCGATGAAAGAGGCGACCGTCACCCGGTGCTTTCAGACCGCCGCAACATCGTGGTGCTGGCCGACGAAGCTCACCGCAGCCAATACGATTTCATCGATGGCTTCGCCCGGCATCTCCGGGACGCGCTGCCCAATGCCTCCTTCATCGGCTTCACGGGCACGCCCATCGAGCGGGCCGACGCCAGCACCCGAGCGGTGTTCGGCGACACCATCAGCATCTACGACATCCAGCGAGCTGTGGTTGACGGCGCCACGGTGCCCATCTACTACGAGAACCGTCTGGCCAAGTTGGAGATGAAGGACTCCGAGCGCCCGCATTTGGACGAGGACTTTGAAGAGGCCACTGAAGGCGAGGAGATCGAACGCAAGGAAAAGCTGAAGAGCCGCTGGGCCCAGTTAGAGGCCCTGGTGGGCTCGGAGAACCGCATCCAGCTCATCACCCAGGATCTGGTGGATCACTTTGAGAAGCGCGCGGAAGTGATGTATCAACTGACGGGGGATGAAGGCAAGGCCATGGTGGTCTGCATGAGCCGCCGGATCTGCATGGCCCTCTACCAGGCCCTGATCAAGCTGCGCCCGGAATGGCATAACGATGCTGATGAAGAGGGCGTTTTGAAAGTGGTTATGACGGGTTCCGCCTCGGACCCCCTGGAATGGCAGAGCCACATTCGCAGCAAGGCTCGACGGGAAGCCCTGGCCCAGCGGTTCCGCAATCCTTCGGACCCTTTCCGTATCGTGATCGTGCGCGATATGTGGCTGACCGGCTTCGACGCCCCGAGCCTGCACACCATGTATGTGGACAAGCCCATGCGCAGCCACGGCCTCATGCAGGCCATTGCCCGCGTGAACCGCGTTTTCAAAGACAAGCCCGGTGGCCTAGTGGTGGATTACCTGGGCCTTGCGGATGAGCTGAAGAAGGCCATGGCCACCTATACGGAAGCCGGAGGCAAGGGGAAGACTGCCCTGGATCAAGAGGAAGCCGTGGCCCTGATGTTGGAGAAGGCGGAGGTTTGCCGCGGCCTCTTTCATAGCTTCGACCATTCCAAGTGGGTCACGGGCGTGGCCCATGAGCGCCTGGCCCTACTGCCCGAGGCCCAGGAGCACATCCTGGCCCAGGAGAACGGCAAAGATCGGCTGCTTGGGGCGGTCACGGATCTGTCCCAGGCATTCGCACTGGCAGTCCCCCACGAGGCGGCCATTGGCATCCGCGACGAAGTGGGCTTCTACCAGGCCGTGCGCGCGGTGCTGGCCAAGCGAGAGGCAGCGGACTTAAAATCCGACGAGGAACTGGACCACGCCATCCGCCAGATCATCTCGAAGGCCGTAGTCTCGGATCAGGTGGTGGACATCTTCACCGCTGCCGGGCTGAAGAAGCCCGATATCTCCATCCTGTCCGATGAATTCCTGGCGGAGGTGCGCGGGATGCCCCAGCGCAACTTAGCCGTGGAACTGCTCCAGAAGCTGCTGAAAGGTGAAATCCGAAACCGCGCTAAGCGGAATGTGGTCCAGGCCCGGTCCTTCACCGAGATGCTGGAAGTGGCTATCCGAAAATATCAGAACCGCGCCATCGAGACGGCCCAGGTCATCGAAGAGTTGATCCAGTTGGCCAAGGAGATGAAGGCTGCGGATGCCCGGGGGGAATCCTTGGGCCTCAACCCCGACGAATTGGCCTTCTACGATGCCCTGGAGGCCAACGACAGCGCCGTGAAGGTGCTTGGCGAACCCACGCTGCAGGCTATTGCCCGGGAGCTGGTGGAGACCGTAAGAAAGAACGTGACCATCGACTGGACCCTGCGTGACAACATCCGCGCCCAGCTCCGTGTGCTCGTGAAGCGCGTCTTGCGCAAATACGGATACCCACCGGACAAGCAGGAGAAAGCCACCAAGACCGTGTTGGAACAGGCCGAAGTGATCATGGCGGATCTGATGGGGTAGTTGCGGGGGTACCCCCGCGCCGTTGCCGATCGGAGATTCGAATCCTCTCGCTATTAATGAAAACGGCACCCGGGGAGGAGTGCCGTTTC
>JAJYMZ010000038.1 GCA_021786615.1 Acidobacteriota bacterium | reverse complement strand
CGATCTGCCCGAGAAAGTGGAGGCCAAAGCACCGGCGGCGAATGACGAAGATGTGCCTTTCAAAGTGAACGGCGGCGAGCCGAAGCTGCGGCACATCTACCCGGTGCTGGTGCAGCCCATGACCGCGGGCAGCCTGTCGGGTTGGGTGGGTCGCTACGGTGCGCCCCAGCCAAAATTGCGCTTCACCCTGGCCTCGAATCTGTTGACTGGCGGATCCGCATCCCTGGATGCGGCGCTTCCCGAAAAGGCCCTGGACGCGCGGGATCTGCCCCGGCGCTGGGCCCGGGCCCGGGTGGACGATCTGCTGGCGCGCATCGAAGCCGAAGGTGAAAAGCGCGAGTGGATCGAAGAAATCATCGCCCTTTCCAAGCGCTACAAATTCATCACGCCTTACACGGCTTTTCTCGCGGCGCCGCGCTCCCTGCTGCGCCCCCGGCGCATCCAGCCCGGCGATCCAGTGTTGCGGGTGGAATGCGATGCGGGCACCCGGGCCGCCACGGCGCTGTTTCCTTTCGGCTTGAAGCTAGAGCTGGTGCGCCGCCCGGGCACAACTATCTGGGAAGGACGTTTCCTCGTCCCCGAAGGTTTCCGCGATGGCCGCTACGCTGTGCGCATTTTGCTACAGGACTCCAGCGGCGCGCGCATCTCCGAAACCAAGCACTTCATCCTGGATGGCAAGGCACCGGAAATCCGGCCCGAACTGCCAAGCAACGCCCGCCCCGGCGACCTGGTGCAGATCAAAGCCCACACCGATGAGGACGTGGTGTTCCTCAGCGCCCGCCTTGGGGAGGGCGCGCCGGTGCCCCTGCGCTGGGACCCAATAGCGAAATGTTCCATGGGTCTGCTGCGCGTGCCCGAAGGTCCGCCGGGCTCCCGGGAGATTATTTTTGAAGCCGTGGATGGCGCCAAGAACCGCGGCTTTGCCCGCGCTTCGCTGGAGGTGAAGCCGTGAGCCGCCGTCCCGTGATTCTCCTCCTTGCTGCCCTCGGTTCCCTGGGCGCATCGCGCCTGCCCTGGGAAGACATGACCCCCGCGGACTGGATCTATTCCGTGGCCACGCGCTTTGCCAGCGTGGACGGCCATCAGGTCCACTATCCGACCCCCACGCTGGAACTGGCGCGCCTGCTGGAAAGCCGCAAGGAAGCCGATGCCTTGCGACATCTCGCCGAAGCCAAACTTTCCCTGGGGGACCGCGCGGGCGCCCTCGCCGCCATGGAGAAGTGGTGCGAGGCCACGGGCGCATCGTCGCCGGCGGCCGGCGCTGAAGCCTGGGCGGAAACCGCCCGCTGGGCCGCGGCGCACTTGGAAATGGCGGCAGCTTTCCGCGCCGCGGAAAAAGCGCTGCCTGGTTTGAAGCCCGACGAAAAAATGGCCTTGTCCAGGGAGCGCGTCGCGTGGGCGGAGCGCCATCCGGATTTAGCCGACGCCATCACACTGCGCAAGGCGCAATCCCAGATGTTCCCCGACGATGGAGCTTCCCTGGAAGCCTGGCTGCGGGCGCTGGAAAAGGCCGGAAGACTGGCGGAAGCGGATCAGGCTCTTGAAGCCAGCAAGGCCACGGGCGCCGAGCGCCGCCTGTTGTTGCGCTCGGATCTGCTGGCGGACCACAAGGATTTGAAAGGCGCCTTCCAGGTGCTGGACGCGGCCATCGCGGAGCCGTGGTCAATGGATGTGCGGCAGGCCTACGCCAAGCGCGTGGATGCGGGCGCGGCGAATGCGCCGGAAGCTTGGCGCAGCACGCTGGACGCCCGGTTTGACGCAGGCGCCCTGGTGCGCCTGGCCACCTACCACCAGGGCCAGGGCCGCGGCGACGCCGCGATGGAACTGCTGCGGCAGGTGGAGCGCCGCCACGAGAAGGGCTTCGGCCGCCAGGAGTTCCTGCTCATGGCACGGCTCTATGCCGAGATTGATGCGGCCCCGGAAGCTTTCCGCGCCGCCCTCGCCGCCGCGCATGTGGGAACGCAGGACGAGCAAGTGAACGATCTTGCCGCCTTGGCGAAGCTGGCCCTCAAAGCTGGCGGACGGCCCATCGCCTGGGGTACCTACAACGATGAGCATTACAAATGGGTGGCGAGCCTGGATCGCACGCCGGGTTTCTGGACCGGCGGCCTTTCCTTCCTGCTCACTGGTGGAGACTGGAAGGAGGCCCTGGCTCATCTCGAGAACGAGTCCCTTCCCGACCGCATCTTCACCACAGCCCGGGCGCTTGCGGATGTGCTGGCGCGGCGGAATCCCAAGCATCCCGAGCTGCCTGCCCTGCGGGTGGCCATCATGGAGCGCCACGTGCAGCGGGGCGAAGGCCGCGCGGCTTTAGACTTGCTTCCCATCGTGGAAGCCGCCGCACCCTTGCCTGCCGTCCTGGATGACACCCATCGCGTGGCCCTGCTGGCGGCCCGCCAAGTGAAGATTCCCCTGGACGAGGAAGTGCGACTCTACCAGGCCCGCCTGCGCCACCTCGCCGCCGATGGCACGAAACCTTCAGAGATCAATGAGGAATGGAGCCAGCAGGAAGTGCCTGCCAGCGATGAATCAGAGGATGGCTCCGGTTCCATGGGTGAAGATGGCAACAGTGAAGGCAACGCCCGTCCCTGGGCGCGTCCTCGCACGGCTCGGCACGCGCAAAACTACGCCGGCCTTCTGGAAGAGGCCCTCGCGCGCCTGGATGACCAGGACCGGAGCCACCAGGCTTCCTTAAGTCTGATCCTCGGCGAGCTGGACCGCCTGCCGGACGCGGAAAGCCTGTGGCTGAATCTCGCTTCACGGCTGGAGAGCTGGAACCTGGATGATGATCTGGGCCCTCGCTTTGAACAGGCGCTGAAGCGCTTCCAGGGCACGGGCATCTGGGCCCGTGCGGCCCGCTGGTATGCCCGGCGCAGCCGCAACTCAGAACTGCGCGACCTTGCCGCCCAAGTGGCCGCCAAGTTCCGCGGAACGGAATTGTTCGCGCGGGCCCATGGCGCCAGCGACGTGCGCGTGGAGATCCCCGATCAGCCGACCATGGGCGGCCGCGTGCGCATGGTGCAGTGGGCGGATTGGATCCGCTTCAAGGCCCTGGAGCGCTTCCCCCACAGTCCGGCGGTCTTCCGCGAAGCGGGCCGCCTAGTGACCGCGAGCCAATGGCGGATTGATCAGAGAGATCCAGTGTGGGCCACCGCCCAGGTGGCGCCGGTGGTGGTGCCCGACGCCCTCATGAATGAACGGCGCTGGGCCGTCCTCTTCGTGGATGCGGGCCAGCGGGAAGCCTTTTTCGCGGACGCCATGCACCAGGGCACGCTGGAATCCAAACTCGCCGCGTTGGAAGGCCGCGCGGATCGCACCCCCGTGGACGAGCTGCTGCTCTTCGAAGGCTGGTCCCGGCTTTCCCAATTCGAACGCGCCTCAGGCGCCGCGGACCGGCTCATGGCCAGCTACCCGGGCGATGGCGACCTGGCCCGCCGCGTGCTTTCGCTGCACCGCAGCTTGAACGGGCTGGAGACTTCCCATGGCGCCATCGCCCGCGCGCTGGTTCAGCGCACGGCGCCGGCCCTGTTGGACGCGGCGCCCCTCTGGACCGAACTGGGCGAGATGGAAGAAGACCGCGGCCAGTCCGCGGCGGCCATGGAGGTTTGGAAAAATGTCCTGGGCCGCGACACGCGCAATCCCGCGCGCATCTCCGAACTGGCCACGCTGCTCTGGGACTACAACCATGACAAGGAAGCTCTTGCTGTGGTGGAAGAAGGCCGCAAGGCCATGGGCCGTCAGCGTTTCTTCGCCTTCGAGACCGGCGTGCTGCGGGAGAACGTGAAGGATCTGGATGGCGCCATCCGCGAATATCTGGATGCTCTGCGCCCGGAAACCGGAGACGGCTATTTCTCGTGGTTCGAGCGGGACCAGCGCTCCCTGCGCCGCCTGGCCCAGCTGCTTTCCAGGGACAAAGTCTACCGCCGCGTGGAAAAGCGCATCCAGGATCTCCATCCCGGCTCGCCCGAGGACGAGCACACCCTAGCCGCCTTCCTGCCCATCGCTACCATCGAGACACCCGAGCCCGGCCTCGAGTATGACGCCGACGATTGGATGGATGGCATGGACATGCCCAACGATTCCAAGGGACGGGAGGCGCGGGATGACAAGCGCGATGCCAACCGCCCCCCGGAACACGACGCCATTGACCGCCTGGGCGACGCGCTGCTGGAAAAGAGCCGGGAGATGATCGCGCAGGCCAGCGCCCCGCCCTTCCTGGATGCCATCGAGATCTGGAGCAGCCAGCTCATCCAGGCCCGCTGGAAGCAGGACCGCATCGTCACCTATCGGGACGCCATCATGGCCCGCCGCGCCAAGCTCGCGGCCAGTGAAGAGGACCGCATCCGATTGGAAACCGCCCGGGCCCGTTACCTGGCCGGCAACGGCCGCGTGGCGGACGCCGATGGCGTGTGGAATGCCTTGGAACCTCGCATCAACGCCCTGCCTGAGGGTTCGGTGAAATTGAAGGCCGAAGCCGAACGCGCCGCCTATTACGAGCGCACCAAGGGTGTGGCCCCCGCCGCCCAGGAATGGGCGCGTATTAGCGCCCGCCATCCCTGGAGCCTGGGCCTGCTGGAAGACCGCCTGGCCTTCCTCAATCGCGTGGGCATGGGCAAGGAAGCCCGCGCCGTGCTGGAAGAAGTCCTGCCTCGCGCCGCCGCGGGCCACAAGGAGGGCTTCCTGGAACGCCTCACCACCGAATCCCTCGCGGCCTCGGATCTGGCGCAGGCCCGCCGCGCCGTGACCTTGCTGCTGGCCGATGAAAACCTGGACGATGCCCACCGCCTGGGCGCCATCCACCTGCAGGCCCGCTTGGCCTTCAGAGAGAATCCAGCCTGGGATCCCTATCCCCTGGCCAAGGCCGAAACTCTCAAGCTGAAGCCCGAGCTGCATGCGGACCTGTACCACGAGCTGGCCCGCGCCGCGGATCTGGAAAAGGCCAGGGCCCAAACGCCGGGCCTATGGATCGAAGCCTTGAACCGCCGCACCGAGCGCGACTGGCTGCTGGCGGCGGGCCGCTCGGCCCAAAGCGCCGGAAAGGGCCAGGACCTGCTGGCCTTCTTTGAGAAGCAGCGGGAGCGCAGTCCCCGGGACGTGCGGTGGGCAGTGGCGGTGCGCGATATCCGAAGATCCTTCCACGACGTGGAGGGCGCCATCGAGGCCGCGAAAATGGCCGTCTCGGTGCGGCCGGAAAAAGAAAATCTCTGGCAGGAAGCGGTGGATCTAATGGTGCGGGCCGACCGCACCAGGGAAGCCGCGGACTACCTGGAAGGTTGGAGCCGTCCACGCCCCGCGGACGAGAGCGTGGCCCGATGGCGCGGCGGGCTCTACGCCCGCTCAGGGGATGGCCAGCGCGCGTTGGCCATGGAGCAGGCGGCGCTCGCGGCCTACAAGAAAGAAAACACTGCCCAGGAAAACGCCGCTGAAGCACTGGCCCAGCGTCGCGCCCGGGCGGCCTCGCGCCTCTTTGAATACGGCTTGCCGGACCTGGCCCTGAATCTCTACAGCGCCAAGGGCGACATCCGCGCGCTTGGAAACAGCAAGCTATCCCTGACCCGCCAGGGCGAGATCGCGCTGCTCACCAACCAGTTCCAGCGTTACGTGACCATGCCCTCAGGGGAATCCCAGTTCCTTCCCACCGCCGCATCCATCCTGGAACGCAAGGGCCGGCCGGAACAAAAAGAGGAGATGCGGGCCTTCCTTCTCCGCACCCTTTTCCCCATCCGGGCGACGCAGCCCGGCAACGGCGCGCTGCGGGAGTGGTGGTCCTTTGTGGGCACGTCCGGCCTGGAGCCGGGCGTACGCGCCGCCATGGCCCTTCGCCTGCTGGCCCAGCGTCCAGGCCCCTGGCAAGCCGCGCCGCCACTGGCCTATGCCCTGTCCGTGGGCTCGGATATGGTGCAATGGAAATCCGAACCCAACGGCGGCTATTTCTATTTCCACGAGCCTGATCTCTCGGGCCTCTGGGCTCGCGATCTGGTGCGCCGCGATCGCGCGGACGAACTGCTGGCCTTCATGGAGCCGCGCTGGCAGGAGTTGATGAGATC
>JAJYMZ010000053.1 GCA_021786615.1 Acidobacteriota bacterium | reverse complement strand
GTGGAACCTTGGAGAGCAGCACGACGCTCCGGACGCGCTTGGGCGAGGCGATGCACAGCCCTGGAACAATCCTCAGGTTGGGGATGCGCAGGTATTCAATGGAACTGATGAGCCCCGCATCCACCTAGCCGTTGCGCAAGCGATCGGCGCACACTGAAGGCACGTGAAACTTGAGGTGGAAGTGTTCCCAGCCCAGCCCATGCTTGAACCCGTAGTTCAGCGGGGCCGCATTGAGGTACTCGATGATGGATAAGCGGAATGGTTGCGATTCGGCCATCATTAAGCTTAGCGGCGAAGGTTGAAGCCTGGGGCAAGTCGAAAAGTCAAAAAAGTCAAAAGGTTTAAAAGTACAAAAGTTCAATGCTCAATATCCCCAGGGCCATCTACCTCTGCTCCCTCGCTTCACTCGTCCATCAAAAATCAATCGCTTTCACCTTCAACTTTTCAACTTTTGACTTTTCAACTCCCCGTCCCCCATGTCCCCCATCACCATCTGGACCCACCGTCTTGAAACACCCATCGGCGCCATGGGCGCGGCGTTTGATGGCGAAGGATATTTGGTCCGCCTGGATTTCCTGCTGGAGGGGCAAGCTGAGATCTGGGCTGAATCCGTGTCCAGGCGCGAGGATCAGGCCTTCGGATTTTTAAAGGCCCAGATGGATGCCTATTTCCGCGGCTCCCTGCGGACCTTCAACGTGCCCCACAAGGCAGCGGGCACGGACTTCCAGCGCAGAGTCTGGGCCGAACTGGAAGGCATCCCCTTCGGCAAGACCATCAGCTACCAGGAACTGGCCAAGCGCCTGGGCGACCCGAAATGCATCCGCGCCGCGGGACGGGCCAATGGCGCCAATCCCATCTCAATTTTGATTCCCTGCCACCGGGTCATCGGCAGCGATGGGAGCCTGGTGGGCTATGGCGGTGGTTTGCCGCGCAAGCAGGCCTTGCTGGAGCTGGAAGGCGCCATTCCCAAGCATCAGGAGGGGCCGTACGGGTGGCTCTGAAAAATTCACCACGCGGAAGGTCGTTGAGGATCGAAGGTTTCAATTTCCTTCAACCTGGATATTGCGATTGTTCGACCCCGAATGGCTTCAGACTTCGGGCTACAGGCTTCGGGTCCGCACCTGCATCAACACCATCCTCTGCGAGGCGATGCTTTTCCTGAAGCCCGTAGCCTGTAGCCCGTAGCCAAATTCATCCCATCCAAATGCAAAATCCGGGTTCAGTCCGATCCGGGCACCCCGATGCCCAGCACCCGCAGCGGCCCTCGCTCCACTTCCAGTACCTCTTCGGTGTTGGCCGAGAAGGCTGCCTTCAGATGATCCAGGGCCTTTCGCACATCCACGCTCTTGCCGCAGGTGAAGAAGTCCACCGCGGCGAAGCGGTGCTCGGGCCAGGTGTGGAGGGCCAGGTGGCTTTCGGCGATGATCACGACTCCGCTGACGCCCTGGCCGCCATCCTGGCCGGTGAAATGATGAAAGCTGTGGGTGACGATGGTGGCCCGCGCCATTCGCGCCGCGCCCAGCATCGCGGACTCCACCAGCGACAGATCCGCCAGCCGGCCTGAGTCGCAGCCGCCGAGTTCCGCCAGAATGTGCCGGCCCAAAGAAGCCATCCGATCAAACTAGCAGGTGCGGGACCTCAGCGCACAGGTCCGGTATGAGATACTTTTCTTATTCGGAGAATTTGCATGACGGACGCAAGGACGCCCCACACCATAGATCTGCAGGGAATCATGGACCTGCTGCCCCACCGGTATCCCATGCTCCTGGTGGATCGGATCCTGGATTTCGAGCCGAATGAATGGATCCGGGGCCTCAAGAACATCACCTTCAACGAGGAAGTCTTCCAGGGCCACTTTCCCAAGCGGCCGATCTTCCCGGGCGTTCTTCAAGTGGAAGCCATGGCTCAGACCGGAGGCTGCCTGATGATGCGCGACATCCCGGATCGGGACAAAAAAGTCATCTATTTCATGGGCATAGACGCCGTGAAATTCCGCAAGCCCGTCTTTCCAGGCGACCAGCTGGTCATGGAGGTCAAGATGGTCAGCCGCAAAGGCCGCGTCTGCAAGATGCGCGGAGAGGCCTTCGTGGAAGGGGTGAAAGTGGCGGAGGCGGAGTTCATGTCCATGCTCATGGACGTCACGGAGGAGGGCGGTTCCAAATGAGCAGTCCAGCGCATCAGTCCGCCTCGATTCATCCATCCTCGGTCGTGCACCCCGAGGCCCAGCTGGGCGAGGGCGTGGTCATCGGCCCCTTTTGCCTGGTGGAAGCCTCGTCGAAAATCGGCGCCCGCACGGTGTTGCGGAGCCACGTGGTCATCGGGCCCCACACGGAATTGGGCGAGGAGAATGTCATCTATCCCCATGCGACGCTGGGCCTCGAACCCCAGGACCTGAAATTCAGCGGCGCGCCCACGAAGCTGGTCATCGGCCACCGCAACACGCTGCGGGAAGGCGTCACGGCCCACCGCGGAACCGAGGGCGGCGGGGGCGTCACCAGCCTGGGCAGTGACAATTTCCTGATGACCGGCTCGCACATCGCCCACGATTGCCATGTGGGCGATGGCAACATCTTCGCCAATTGCGCCACGCTGGCGGGTCACGTGGTGGTGGGCGACCGCGCCAACATCGGCGCCTTTTCGGCGGTGCACCAGTTCTGCCGCGTGGGGGACCACGCCTTCATGGGCGGCTTCACCGTCGCCACCATGGATGTGCTGCCCTTCATGAAGACCGTCGGGGCCCGTGACACCAAGAGCTACGGCGTGAACACGGTCGGCTTGCAGCGCAAAGGGTTCAGCGCGGAAACCATCGAGGCCCTGAAAAAAGCCCACCGCATGCTGTTCCACCTGGGCCTGTTGCGGGAAGACGCCTTGCATCAGGTGGAAGCGGAATTAGGCCAGCATCCGGAAGTGGCCTACCTGCTGAAATTCATCCGGGATTCCAAGCGGGGCATCCATCGTGGCTGAAAAACGCTGTGCCATGGTGGCGCTTGTGGGTCTGCCCAACGCGGGCAAAAGCACCCTCCTGAACGCCCTGGTGGGCGAGAAACTCGCGGCGGTGAGCCAGACGCCCCAGACCACGCGCGGCAGAATCCTGGGCATCGTGAACCGGGGGGCGGCGCAACTGGTGTTCCTGGACACCCCCGGCATCCATGAGCCCCGGCACGCCTTGAATTACCGCATGATGGCCCAGGTGGACGGCGTGCTCCATGACGCGGAGCTGGTGCTGTGGGTGGTGGATGCCGACGGCTTCCTTGGGGACGGCGAAAAGGCCATCGCCAAGCGCCTGAAGGCCCGTGGATTGCCGGTCTACCTGCTGCTCAACAAGATTGACCTCCTCAGCAAAGGCAGGCTGCTGGAGACCGTGGCCCGCTACAAGGACTTGATGGAGTTTCATGAAATCGTGCCCATCAGCGCCAAGTTTTCCACGAACCTGGACCCGCTTTGGGCCTTGCTGGAGCGGGATGCCAAGGTTTCGGAATGGGCCTTTGACGGAGAAACTTTCACGGACCAGAAGGAGCGGTCCATGGCCGCCGAATTCATCCGTGAAAAGGTGCTGCGCAAGACCCGCGAGGAAGTGCCCCACGTGGCCGCGGTGGAGATCGAGCGCTGGATCGAGGAGGGCGTGGATTATCCCGAGGACATGGAGCCTGGCGGCGTCTTCATCGCAGGTTTGATCCTGGTGGAAAAGGCCAACCACCGGAAAATCCTACTGGGCAAGCAGGGGGAGATGATCAAGAGCATCCGCCAGAGCGCCCAGCGCGAACTGAAGAAATTGCTGCAGCGTCCCGTGCGGCTTGAACTGTACATCAAGGTCGAGGAAGACTGGCGCAACCGCCCCGATCAGCTGGACCGGCTAGGGCTGTAGGGTCCGCTCACCGAAGAGCGCGGTGCCGACGCGGATCTGGTCGCTGCCGGCTTCGATGGCCTGTTCCAGGTCGCCGCTCATGCCCATGCTCAAGAGCAAAGGCAGTCCTGTTTTCTGCTGCCAACGTTCGCGCAGCAGGGCCATCTCGGTGAACGCGGACTCCTGGCCCGGAGGCGGGATGGCCATGAAGCCGCGAACCTTCAGCAAGGCGCTTGTTCCGAGTTCTGAAAAGAGAGCTGAAAGTTCTGATTCCGGGCACCCACCGGTTTTGGTGGGCTCATCCCACAGATTCATTTGAATCCACACACCCCGCTCGGCGCTCAGTTCTTCGGCCAAGCGAACCAAGCGGGCCGCCAGATCCAGGCGATCCAGGGTCTGGATTTCCGCAAAATGCATTAGGGCCACCTTCGCCTTGTTCCGCTGCAAGGGGCCGATGAGATTGAACTTCAATTCCGGCATTTCCAGGTGCTTCGCCACACCTTCCTGGACGTAGTTTTCGCCGAAGGAATGGAATCCATGAGCCACCGCCTCCCGGACGGCATCCAGGGATTGCCGCTTGGAAACCGGCAGCAGCTCTATATCCGCGGGATCCCGGCCGCAACGGCCGCAGGCTTGTGCGATGCGATCACGCAGAACCCTGATGCGTTCGAGCATTCCGGTCACGCGATATAGAGGATCCGCTGGCAGGATTCGCACCCCAGGGGGCCCTTGGCCTCATGCAGCTGTACCAGGAACGGGCTTCGGAGCTTCACGCGGCAACCCGTGCAAATTCCGCCTTCAACCTTCACGACGGCCCTGCCCATGCGCTGGGAAAGCAGACGGCCGAAGCGGGTGACTTCCGCGGGACTCATCTTGGCTTCAAGGATTTTGCGCTTTTTTTCAAGCGCGACTCGCGCCACGACTTGGTTTTCGTGCTCAGACATGAAGATCTGATGCAATTCCACGAACTGGGTGTAGGCCTCGATGCGCCGGGCCTTGATTTCGGCTTGTTCCTTGGCGGCGGCCACTAGCCTGGCTTCCAACTCCTTCAGGGGCCTTTCAAGGCCGTGGCGCTGTCGCTCCCGCTCGTCCACTTCGCGGATGGCCGCGGCATATTTCACCTTCTGGTCCACAGTCTTCAGATGCGCGCGGGCATGGTCTTCGAGCCGCTTGGCCAGTTCCAGTTCCTTGGTCAATTTCTCGACCTGCGCCTTGCCTTCTAGAATGCCCCGATCCAGTTCGCCGAGCCGCTTGTCCTGGGCCTTGATCTGGGCATCCAGCGCCGCCAGGTCCGGCGGGAGCGCCGTAAGATCCCTTTCAATGGTTCTCAAATAATCATGAGTGGCTTGGAGTTCGATCAGGACTGGGAGGAGCGTCATGTATTCAGCCTACATCCGCTGGAGATGGTTAGCTCTTGTTCCTTGAAGAAAAGAATCACAAGCATAAAATATTAGCAATACATACTCATATTTGTTCTTCGTTTTCAAATTTGGAGTTGACTCTGGACCAAAGGACGCTAGAATTAGCACTCGCCACGATAGAGTGCTAGTGGCAATTCTTCACCTATTTCTTTTTGGAGGCTCCTATGGCCATCACACCCCTGTACGACCGCGTCATGCTCAAGCGTGTGGATCCCGCCGAGACCGTCAAGGGCGGCATCATCATCCCCGATACCGCCAAGGAAAAGCCCATGGAAGCGCTGGTGGTGGCGGTCGGCGAAGGCAAGTTCGATGACAACGGCAAGCGCATCCCCATGTCCGTCAAGGCGGGGCAGAAGGTGCTCATCGGCAAGTACAGCGGCACCGAAGTGAAGCTCGACGACGTGGACCACGTCATCGTGCGCGAAGACGAGATCCTGGCGATCCTCAGCTAGGAGCCATCGGCTCATCGCCCACCGCCTCCATCCCTTTTTTCCCACCGACACCCTCAGGAGATAACACATGGCTAAATCCATCATCTACGCCGAAGACGCGCGCCAGGCCATTCTGCGCGGCGTGAACAAGCTCGCCGACGCGGTGCAGGTCACCCTCGGCCCCAAAGGACGGAACGTCCTCATCGAAAAGAAATTCGGCTCCCCACTCATGACCAAGGACGGCGTCACCGTCGCCAAGGAAATCGAGCTGAAGGACAAGCACGAGAACATGGGCGCCCAGCTGGTCCGTGAAGTCGCTTCCAAGACTTCCGACATCGCCGGCGATGGCACCACCACCGCCACCGTCCTGGCCCGCGCCATCTACCGCGAGGGCATCAAGGCTGTCG
>JAJYMZ010000069.1 GCA_021786615.1 Acidobacteriota bacterium | reverse complement strand
CGCAGCCTGAGGCCTGTAGCCCATGGAAGCGAAGGCTTGGGGCGTGATTTTCATGGCAGGCTCCGGGCTTCAGGCTGCAGGTTCGCATCACTAAAATTCAGACCAATGCGAAGTGGTTCGTGGCCTGTAGCCTGAAGCCTGTAGCCTGTAGCCTGAAGCCTGAAGCCTGTAGCCTGAAGCCTGTAGCCTGTAGCCTGTAGCCTGTAGCCTGTAGCCTGTAGCCTGTAGCCTGTAGCCAGTTTCATCCCGTCCAAATGCAGGATCCAGGTTCAATGGCAACGGAGAATCCCATGGCAAACCCCTTTCATTTCCGCGTGAAAGAACACGGCCCCGCCGGTTCGGTGGCGCGGGAGGACTTTGAACCTGAGGCCCCAAAGCCAGGCTGGGTAAGGCTTCAGATGAAAGCCATGGCCCTCAACCATCTGGATCTTTGGACCACGGCCGGATTGAAGGGCTATCCCTTGCCGTTACCAGTGACGCCCGGAAGTGATGGCGCGGGCATTGTGGAGGCGGTTGGAGAAAACACTACCCTGCCACCGGGCGTGGAACTGAACGGCAGCGCGATGATCGCGCCGGGGCTCTCCTGCGGCGTTTGCGCGTCGTGCCTGCGGGGCGATGACATGCTATGCCGCGACTACAAGGTGATGGGCCATGCCTGCGATGGCACCGCCTCCACCCACGTGCTGGTGCCCGCGGCGAACCTGCTGCCCATCCCTGGGAATTGGGATTTCGAACAGGCCGCGGCCTTCCCCCTGGTCTTCCTCACGGCCTGGGAGATGCTTGTCCACAAGGCGAAGCTGAAACCCGGTGAAACCGTTCTGGTGTGGGGCGGCGGCAGCGGCGTGGGCAGCGCGGCCATCCAGTTGGTGAAGTTCCTGGGTGGCCGTCCCATCGCCGTGGTGGGCAACCAGATGAAAGCCGTGAAGTGCTGGGAGCTGGGTGCTGAGCACGTCATCGTCCGCGCCACCGAAGACGTGGCGAAAAAAGTGAAGGACCTCACGCAGAAAAAAGGCGTGGACCTGGTCTTCGAACACACCGGCGCCGCGAGCTGGGATGCAAGTGTTTCCGCGGTCGCACGGGGCGGCCGCATCGTCACTTGCGGCGCCACCACCGGCCGCGAGATCACCCTGGACCTGCGGACCCTATTTGCGAAGCAGCTCACGTTCCTGGGTTCCTACATGGGCCGCCGAGAACACCTTTGGACCTTGCTGGCGCATATTCAGCGCAACCCCTCAAACCCTCCTTTTCGGCCCATCATTGACCGCGTATTCGAGCTTGCGGATTATCCAGAAGCCCAGCGGCATCTGGAGGCGGGACAGGGCTTCGGGAAAGTGGTGTGCAGGGTTCCAGGCTGAACTCGGCAGGAAACGAAAGGCCGCTCCACTGGTAGACTCGATGGTTTGGCCTGGAGCGCTTAATGAAAGTCCTCATCCTCGGCGTCAATGGATTCATTGGATCCCACTTGGTGGGGCGCATTTTGCGCGACACCAATTGGGAGGTGTACGGGATGGATCTCGGCACCCACAAGCTCACGGAATTCGTGGGCCATGAGCGCTTCCATTTCGTGGAAGGCGACATCACCATCTCCAAGGAATGGATCGAGTACCACGTGAAGAAGTGCGACGTCGTGCTGCCGTTGGTGGCCATCGCCACGCCCAAAATCTACGTCCAAGACCCGTTGCGGGTATTCGAACTGGATTTCGAGGAGAACCTGCGCATCGTGCGCCAGTGCGTGAAGTACAAAAAGCGTGCGGTGTTCCCCAGCACCTCCGAGGTCTACGGCATGTGCCCGGACGAGTCCTTCGACGAAGAAACGTCGCCCCTGGTGACTGGCCCCATCCCCATGCAGCGCTGGATCTACTCCACCAGCAAGCAGCTGCTGGACCGCGTGATCTGGGGCTACGGTCAGCGGGACGGGCTGAAGTTCACATTGATCCGGCCCTTCAACTGGATGGGCCCCAAATTGGACAGCCTCAACACCGCGAAGGAGGGCAGTTCGCGACTCGTCACCCAATTCGTGTGGAACCTGATCCAGGGCGAGCCGCTGCAACTGGTGGACGGAGGCGCGCAGCGCCGTTGTTTCATGGACGTGGAAGACGCCATGGATGGCCTGATGATGATCCTGAAGAACGAGGGCGGAAAGGCCGACGGCCGCATCTTCAATATCGGCAACCCCAAGCTGGATTACAGCGTCCGGGAAGTGGCGGAGATGCTGCTGGAGATGTGGCGCGTGCACCCCGAACGCGCGAGGCGCCACATCCCGCTCTCGGAAATCGTGGAAACCAGCAGCGGGAATTTCTACGGCAAGGGCTACCAGGATGTGGTCAACCGGAAGCCAAGCATCCAGCGGATGCAAGACACCTTCGGTTTCGATCCCAAGGTCAGCATGAAAGAAGCCCTGGCCAAGAGCCTGGAGTTCTTCCTCAAGGAATACGAAGCCATGGAACAGGTGGAGGAAGAGTCCTGAGCCCTGAGTCCCCGGTCCTGAGGAGACCTGCCGCGCTTGCAGCCTCAGGACCCAGGACTCAGGGCCCAAGACTTTCAACATGACCAAACGCGACCGCACGACCTACCTCCTGCTCTGGGCCATCCTGGGGCTGCTGCCCCTGTTCATGCGGCCGCTGTGGGAGCCGGATGAAGCCCGCTATGCGGAAATTCCCCGGGAGATGCTGGCCTCGGGCGACTGGCTCACGCCGACGCTCAATGGCGTGCTTTATTTCGAGAAGCCGCCGCTTCAATACTGGTTTTCAGCCATCTCCATGAAGCTCTTCGGGCTGAACGCGGCGGCGGCCCGGCTGCCCTTGGCGCTGGCTTCGCTGATCCTGTTCTGGTGCGCTTGGAGATTGGCGCGGCGCCTGGGCGCGCGGGGACCCATCTGGGCCGTGGTGATGGTGGCCACGACGCTGCTCGCGGTGGTGTGCGGGCAACTCCTGACGCTGGATGCGCTTTTTTCGGCGTTCCTGATCCTGGCCCTCACGGCTTCCCTGGAAGCCGTGGCCACGCGATTCCGCGGCGAGGCTTCGCTTTGCTGGACCCTGCTCACCTACGTCGCGCTCTCGGCGGCGGTGCTCACCAAGGGACCCGTCGCGCTGGTGCTGCTGATAGGCATCCTGGGGCTTTCGCTGCCCTTCGCGTGGCGGGACCAGAAACTGCGGAAAGCCGTGCTGATGATGGGGTTCCATCCCCTCGGCTGGCTGGTTTTCTTCGCGCTTTCGGCCCCCTGGTTTTATTTTGTCAACCAAGCCAACCCCGGACATGCGCAGTTCTTCTTCATCCATGAGCACATCACGCGCTTCCTCACCCACGAACACGCGCGGCAGGGCTCTAACAATCCGATCCTGGACAAGCTCTACTTCCCCGGAATCCTGCTGGTGGGGATGCTGCCCTGGCTCAGCCATAGCCTGGTGGGGCTCAAGCGGGGATTCGCCTTCATGCGCCGGAGTTCCGGGCCTCAAGGCGTCGAAGCTGCATTGAATCGCTGGACCGTGGCGGCCATGGTGATGGCCTTTGCATGGCCGTTGTTTTTCTTCACCATGTCGGGCTCCAAGCTCGCGCCCTACATCCTGCCCGTGGTGGTGCCCATGCTGGCCCTGGGCTGCACCTTCGAGGAAAAGGGAGAGGAAATTCGCAGCCTGAAGCGCATCGCCATTGAACTCTTCGTGCTCGGCGCCATCTTTCTGGCGGGCGGATTCGCTGCCGCCAAGGACCTCCAGGGCGGCCATGGCTGGGTCATGGGCCTCGGTGTGATCTTTGGTCTGGTGGGGCTGTTCGCCCTCTATCCCAAACACCTGACGGCGCCACGCTGGATGGCCTGCCTGGGGGGCAGCATGCTGGCGCTGGTGTTCGTGGCGGACACGGTAGCCAGCGCGGGGAAGGATGTGGGCCCTCTGGTCCGCCGTGCCCCGGCGAACGCCCAATGGATCAGTTTCGGCGTCTACTTCCAGGGCCTGCCATTCCACTCCCGGCAGCGCTGCGTGGTGGTGGCTGGCACGGGGGAACTGGGATACGGCAAAGGGCAGCTGCCCAAGCCGGAGCAGGACCGCTGGTTCGTGGAGGATCCTTCGCAACTAGGCGCCACCGCCCGGCGCATGCGATCAGAAGCTCCAACAAGGCCCGTGATGGTCCTGGCCCGCCGTGACGAATGGAATGCGTTGCCGGAGGTGGACCGCGCCGCATGGCTGGAGCTGGGACGCAGTCCCAGCGCCGTGATGGGGCGGCTGCGTTAGCAATTGCCTAACGCCAAGTTCAGTTTCTTTTAAAGGCCTTCTTCACACCCTGGGCGGCTTCCTTGGCGCCTTTGGCGATGCCTTTGCCTGCTTGCTTCGCGCTTTTGCCTACGGCCTTGCCGAATTCCTTGCCGCCCTTGCCCACAGCCTTACCGCCCTTCTTGGCACCCTTGCCGATGGCCTTGCCGCTTTCTTTCGCCACGTGGCCAACCTTCTTCCCGGCGTGGCCGATGTCTTTCCCCGCGGCTTTGAAATCCGATTTGATTTGTTCCTTTGTGCCTTGAGCGGAGCAAGGCAGCACAACCAGCAGGGTGCAAAGCAGGACGGTGCGCATGGGTCCTCCTCTTCCTTTCAGAGTATGCGCTTTGCCGGGGCCGGGTGCCCGGCGACACTGGAGGGATGGACGAAGTGGATGAATTTTCCGAGCATCGCGAGCCGCGGAAACCGGGGCAGCGGCTAGGTGAGTGGGTGCGGGAAAACCGCGTGGCCATCCTCTATGGGTTAATGCTGGTGGCCGCGCTCTTCGCCCGGGATCTCTGGGCGCCGGACGAACTGGACTTCGCGCAATGCGTGCGGGAGATGCGCGAACGCGGAAGCTGGCTTCTGCCCTATCTCAACGGACTCCCCTACAGCGAGAAGCCGATCCTTTTCTTATGGATGATGAAACTCTCCGCCGTGATGGGAGATGGGCTCACCGGTGGCGCGGGATTCACCCATGGCGTGGCCGCCTGGGCCTTGCGGGTCCCCTCGGTGGCGGGTTCCATCGCGTTTCTCTTTGCCTTCCGGACATGGGCCAAGCGGTTTCTTCAAGCGGACGTGGCTGATCTCGCGACGATGATCCTTTGCGCCACGCCCCTCTGGTTCTGGCAGTCCCAGTACATCCAGATAGACCTGGTCTTTTCGGCGATGCTGGCCTGGGCATGGCTCAGCTGGCTGGCGGGCTACCTGCTGCTGCGGGGCCTCGCCGAAGGGTCCCATGGCGAGCATCGGGACCGGTTCAGCGCCTTCTATTTTTGGATGGGCTTGGCCGTGCTTGCGAAAGGGCCTCTGGCCATCGTCTTGTCGGTACCCCTGCTTCTGGCCTTCCTCCTCTGGCAGAAGGACCTCAAGGCACTGAAGGAAATAGCCTTGCTCAAAGGCATCGGCATTCTGTTGCTACTGGTGCTTCCGTTGTACGCCCTGGCGGCCTGGAAGGGTGGCCACCACTACGCCTACGAGCTGATCATCCTGCAGAATTTCAAACGTGCCACCCAGGCCTGGGACCACATCCAGCCCTGGTGGAAGTATGGCGAGTACCTGCTGGGCGATTTCTATCCCTGGGTCCTGCTGCTTCCCGCGTTGGCCTTCTTCCTTCGCGGCAGCGGAGCCCACCGGTCGCCGATCGTAAGGTTCCTGCTGCTGGCCTTCCTGGTGCCGCTGCTGTGCCTGAGCTGGAGCATGAGCAAACAGGGCAAGGTCCTGCTCATGGTCTATCCCTTCCTGGCGCTGCTGCTGGCGGGGATGCTGCAACCCATCCACGTGGAAGGCGTGAGCGTCGCCCGGATCCGCCGCCTGGGCGGAATTCTCGCCTGCGGGCTATGGATTCCTGCCTTGGCCCTTGTGGCGCTGGCGTTTTTTCATGCGGGCGGAGCGAGACTGCAAGATCTGGTCGCCCCCTTGCTCGGACCTCTGCGGCTCTGTGCGGTCGTGCTCCTGCTGGGCGCCATTTCCGTCACCACCCGCAGCCTCCTGGGCCAGGGCGAATTCCTGGTGCGGGAGACCGCCGCCACGCTGTGCGCGCTGTTCCTGGTGGGGGGCACCTGGGGTTTCCATCGCCTGGATCCCTTGAAGGATTTCAGGCGATGGTCCGCGGAGGTGGTGAGATTCTTTTGATTCGCG
>JAJYMZ010000061.1 GCA_021786615.1 Acidobacteriota bacterium | reverse complement strand
GCCAGCCGGCAATCGCCTCCAGAGAGCTGGAGATGACGAAGGTTCCCACTCGGGGAAGACGGCCGATATCTTTGGCAACCTGCATGAACTCTGCGGGGAAGAGCATTCCGCGCTCCGGATGGCGCAGGCCCTTCCACCCGATGGCCGGCTTTGGACTTTGGAAGTGGATGCAAAGCATGCGGCCGTGGCCCGTGAAAATATTACGAAGGCTGGCCTCTCGGCCCGAGTGGAAGTCCTGGTGGGGCCCGCCCAAGAAACCATGCGCCTGATCGAGTCCGAGGGACCCTTCGACGCGGTGTTTCTGGATGCGGACAAGGAAAGCTACGACCTGTACGGGCGGTGGGCCGCCGCCCACCTGCGAAAGGGCGGTTTGCTGCTGGTGGACAATGCCTATTATTTTGGGCAGCTGATGGACCCGAGCCCTGAGGCGCTGGCTGTGCGCCGATGCCACGAAGAAGCCGCGCAGTCCTTCGATACGGTCTGCATCCCGACACCCGATGGCCTACTGCTTGGACTTAAAAAATGATCCTGAATCTTGAACATCTAGAGGGCACCTTTGCGGTCGTCCGCCTGGAACCCGAGGCATCCGTGCCCGCCTGGGCCAGGGGCGGCGCGCTCTGGTCGGTCACCCAGACACCCGATGAACTCTCGATCCTCTGCGCTTCCGAGCGCGTACCACAGGGATTCCGGATCGAAGGTCCCTTCAGGGCCTTGAGAGTGCAGGGTCCGCTGGATATGGCGATGGTTGGGGTGCTGGCCTCCGTCGCCGATCCCTTGGCGAACGCGGACATCAGCATCTTCGCGCTTTCCACCTTCGATACGGACTACGTGCTGGTGCGCGAGAACGATTTAGACGCCGCCCTCAGGGCGCTGCGCTCCGCTGGCCATCAGGTCGCGTAAACTCGAAGGATGGAAAAGACCCTTCGCCGCCTCGATACCGCCTCCCTGGTGCTGCTCCTGCTCTGGCTCGGCATGACCCTGGGCTTCGCGGCGCTCATGGCTCCGGCCCTGTTTTCCAACCTGCCTTCCAAGGATCTGGCGGGCCGGCTCGCGGGAGTGATGGTGTCACGGCTGGATTTGGCCGCCTGGTTCGCGTTCGGCGGCGCGCTGCTTCTGAGCTACGGCGGGCGGTGGCTGAACGAGATCCGGGATGCCAGCCCCATCGGGCCCCTGCGCCTTTGGAGCGCCGCAGCGCTGGTGGCCCTGCTCTTCACTTTCTCCAGCACCTTTCTGGCCACACCACGGCTCCATGAACTGCGCGCGCAGATGAATGCCCCGGTGGAATCTCTGCCCCAGGACGACGCGCGGGTCCAGAGCTACCGCAAGACCCACGGCCTCTCCACACAGTTCTTTTTCATCCGCATGGTGCTGGCGGCGGCCCTGGTCTGGGGGATCGGCAGTCTTCCGAAAGCGAAGCAGCCAGAGGCCTAAGGCACGGTCAAAGATTCCTGGCGATGAGCTCCTTCATGATTTCGTTGGTGCCGCCATAGATCTTCTGCACGCGGGCGTCGGCCCACATGCGGGCCACGGGGTACTCGGTCATGTAGCCGTAGCCGCCGAAGAGTTGGAGGCATTCGTCCAGAAGCTTGAATTGCTCCTCGGCGCACCACCATTTGGCCATGCACGCGGCGGCGGGAGAGAGTCGCCCATCCAGGAGACTCTGGATGCAACCATCCACGAAGATGCGGGCGATATGCGCGGTGGTGGCGCATTCGGCCAGCTTGAAGCGGGTGTTCTGGAACTCGAACAAGGATTGCCCGAAGGCTTTCCGCGTTCGCGCGTAATCCAGGGTCAGTTCCAGCGCCCGCTCCATGACCGCGGCCGCGCCCACGGCCAGCAGCATGCGCTCGAAGGGCAGCTGCGCCATGAGCTGGGCGAAGCCCTTTCCCTCGGTTTCCCCCAAAAGATTTTCGGCGGGCACGGAGACCTCGTCGAAGAACAGTTCCGTGGTGTCCGAGGCCTTCTGGCCGAGCTTCGCGAGGAGGGGCCCCGCCGAGAAACCCTGCAATCCCTCTGTCTCCATCACCAGCAGGGAAAGGCCTTTTCCGCCCGGAGCCTCGCTGGTGCGCACCACCACGACCAGCAAGCCCGCGGTGGCCCCGTTGGTGATGAAGGTCTTGGAACCACTCACGCGGTATGAGTCCCCCTCGCGGATGGCCCGGGTGCGGAGGGCCTGCAAGTCCGAACCAGCATCCGGTTCGGTCATGGCGATGCCCCCCAGCAATTCCCCGCGGGCCATCCGGGGCAACCATCGCGCCTTCTGCGCCGCGGACCCGTACTCAAGCAGATAGTGGGCGGCGATGCTGTGGACGGAGCTTGAGACCGGCATTTCCGCCCGGGCGAACTCCTCCTGTAGCACCATCTGATGGGCTAGGCTGCCGCCTTCGCCTCCCCAGGTTTCCGGCAACTCGGGCAGGAGCATCCCCATGCCTCCAACCCGCCGCCAGACGGCCTGGTCCACGAAGCCCTGACTCCGCCATGCCTCCAGCCGCGGCGCGAGCTCAGCCGCGATGAACCGGCGGACCGAGTCCCGGAACCGGGCCACATCTTCGGTCAACCAAGGTTGGGGGTTCGGTGGTGGCATCATGCGGGTCCTCCTTCGATCTCTAGATGGCGCCTGAGGCCCGCAAGGCCTCGATCTCCTGCGGCGTGAACCCGGCCTGCTCAAGGCAAATCTGTCCGTGCTCGCCCGGCAGGGGCGGCTCGGCTGGACGCGCCGCCAGTGTGCGGGAGAACATCGGCGCGGGGGCCGGCTGGCAGACACCCCCCACGTTGATAAAAGCACCCCGGGCCATGTGCTGAGGGTGCCGGGGAGCTTCTTCGAAATCCAGCACCGGCATCACGCAGCCCTCGGTTCCCTCGAACCGCCGGCACCAGGTGGCTTGGTCCTCCGCCGCGAAACAGGCCTCCAGCTTCGATCGCATGGACGGCCACCGGGCCTGGTCGAAGCGGCAGGATGGAGAAAAATCAGGATCCTCCTGAAGGCCGAGTGTCTGGATGAAGCTGGCATAGAAAGCGGGCTCCAGCGGTGCCACCGACAGCCAGCGGCCATCCGCGCAGGCGTACACGTCGTAAAAAGGGGCGCTGGAATCCAGCAGGTGCTCGATCCCCGGTCTCGCTTCACGCTCGGCATGGATGTTGAAAAGACCCTGGGCAAGGAGGGCCGCGCCTTCGGCCATGGCCGCATCCAGGACCTGGCCCTGCCCCGAGCGCCGGGCTTCCAGCAGGGCGCAGGCGATTCCAAAGGCCAGGAGCAGGCCACCCCCGCCCATGTCGCCCACCAGCGTCGGGGGCGCCCAGGGCGCGCCTCCGTGCCGGCGCCCAGCCTCGAGGGCACCGGACAGACCCACATAATTCAGATCGTGGCCCGGGGCTCCCGCCAGGGGGCCTGTCTGGCCCCAACCGGTCATGCGGGCATAGATGAGCCTGGGATTGCGCGCCAGGCAGGGCTCGGGACCCAGTCCAAGCCGCTCCATCACGCCAGGGCGGAATCCTTCCAGCAGCACATCCGCGCGGTCCAGCAGCCGAAGCAGCACGGCGAGGGCCTCGGGATGTTTCAGGTCCAGGGCCAGGGACCGCTTGCCCCGGTGGGTCACCCGGCGCCTTCCCTCGCTCATGAGCCGCTGTGCGTGGCTGGGCCTTGGGCGCTCCAGCAGAAGCACTTCCGCGCCCATGTCGGCCAGGAGCATGCCGCAGAAGGGGGCCGGTCCCAGACCCTCGAACTCCAGGACGCGCACACCCGAAAGGGGGCCGGCAGAAGAGACCTGGTTCATGCGGGCTCCCTGAGGAACAGCGCACAAAGGGTGGCCGCCAGGCGGGCGGGCGTGTCCCCGCGCTGGGGCCGGTACCACTGGACCGACCAGTTGAGGGCGCCCATGAGCGCCAAGCGGGACAGTCGGGGCTCCCGGGGGTGGCACCAGCGTCCTTGCTGGATCAGGGCTTCGATCTGGGCCTCCCACAGGGCCTCGTAGTCGCGGCGCATCTTCAGGACCTGCTTTCCCGCTCCCGCGGGCAGGCTGCGGGTCTCATAGAGCATCACCGCCATGTGATCGGAATCCTCCTCGAGGATGCCTTCGAGGTGGCGCCTGACCATGGCCCGGAAAGAGGCGGCGGGGGCCCGGCCTTCCTTGGCCGCCGCCACCGAAGCATGGACTTCCGCCATGCCCTGTTCCATCACCGCCAGGAGGATGTCCTGCTTGCTGGGGAAGAAGTAGAAGAGGCTCCCGGATTGCAT
The DNA here is from genome assembly GCA_021786615.1 of Acidobacteriota bacterium. GTDB lineage: Bacteria > Acidobacteriota > Holophagae > Holophagales > Holophagaceae > JANXPB01. The sequence goes on along the minus strand of JAJYMZ010000061.1, from coordinate 27,267 downwards.
TCCCGCGGCCTCAGCCAATTCCCGCACGGTGGTGGCGCGGAATCCCTTTTCCCGGAAGAGCCGCGCGGCGGCCCGGATGATGCGCCCGCGACCGCTCTCGTCCCGGTCCGATGTGGAGGAGCGGCGGAGGCGGAGCTGGTTGCGTGGGGCCATGATCCGCCCCTCCTTCAAAGGATGGGTTCGTTTCGTATGGCCCGTTCCTTGAGGAGGGCGGGCGGCGCGAACCTGGGGCCGTAGCGTGTGGCGAGTTCCTCGGCGCGGGCGCAGAACCGGGCGGTGCCCACCGCGTTGACGAACTGGATCACGCCTCCGGTCCAGGCCGGGAAACCGATGCCGAGAATGGAGCCCACGTTGGCCTCAGCCATGCTCTCCAGCACGCCTTCCTCCAGGCAGCGAAGGGATTCCAGGGACTGGATGTACAGGAAGCGGTCCTTGATGTCCTCGAAGGGCAGGGCCTGGGCAGCCACTGGGAATTCCGTGGCCAGGCCCTTCCACAAGGATTTAGGCCCATCCGCGGGATAGTCGTAGAAACCCCCGCCGCCGCTGCGTCCGGGCCTTCCTTGCGCCACCATCCGGCGAAGCACTTCCAGGGCCGAAGGCTCCGTGAAGGGTAAACCTTCCGCGGCGCAATCCGCCGCTTCCTGGCCCTTGGCATGCAGGAAAAGGGTCAGGGTGACTTCGTCCATCACCGCCAAAGGACCTACGGGCATTCCCGCCTGGACCGCCGCGTTCTCCAGCACCGCCGGAGGCACGCCATCGGCCAGCAGGGCCGCGCCTTCGTTCGTGAAGGTCCCGAAGACCCGGCTGGTGAAAAAGCCCCGGCTGTCGTTCACGAGGATGGGCACTTTGCCGATCTGCAGCACGAAATCGTAGGCCCGGGCCAGCGTCTCAGGAGAACTCGCCGCGCCCTTGATGATTTCCACCAGTTGCATGCGGTCCACGGGGGAGAAGAAATGGAGTCCCACGAAATTCGCTGGATGGCTCGAAGCCTTGGCGAGGCCCGTGATGGGCAGGGTGGACGTATTGGAGGCGAAGATGCCGTCCTCCCCAAGGGCTGGTTCGCATTCGCGGATGACCTGTTCTTTCAGGTCCCGGTTCTCAAAGACGGCTTCGATGATGAGGTCCGAATTCCGAAGGTCCTCCAGATCGCACGTGGGCCTGATGCGGGCCAGGACCTCGTCGCGTTTTTCACCGCTCATGGCCCCCTTCTGGACACGCTTCTCCAGCAATTTCAGGGTGTGCGCTTTTCCGCGCTCAGCTTGTTGGAGGGTGACATCCTTCAGCACCGTGCCGAGACCCCGGATGGCGCAGGCGTGGGCGATGCCCGCCCCCATCATGCCCGCTCCGAGGACGCCTACTTTGGCCGCGCGCCAGGAAGGAATCCCAGCCGGGCGCCGGGCGCCCCCCTTCACTTCGTTGAGGCCGAACCAGAGGGTTCCGATCATGTTCTTGGCCACCTGGCCCAGGGCCAGCTCCGCGAAGGCGCGGGACTCGATGCGCAGGGCGGTGTCGAAGTCCACGCGGGTGGATTCCACCGCCACGGAAAGCGCGGCCTCCGGCGCGGGATACAGCCCTCGCGTCCGGCTGCGGAGATTGGCCGGGGCCACCGCGAGCATCTGGGCGGTCTTGGGATTCTCGGCCCCGCCCCCGGGAATCCGGTGGCCTTTGGCGTCCCAGGGCTGCTGGGCCAGGGGACTCTGTTCCAGCATGAGTCTGGCCCGGGCCAGGAGATCCGCTTCCGGTGGCACCAGGCCTTGAATCAAACCCGCGGCCAGAGCCTCCTGGGGGTGGAAGCGGCGGCTTTCAAGAAAGTAGGGCACCGCGGCCTGGAGGCCCAGCAGGCGCACCATCCGGACGATGCCGCCCCCGCCGGGAATCAGTCCCAGCGCGCACTCGGGAAGGCCCAGCTCGATCCTGGGATCATCCACGCAGATGCGCTGGTGGCAGCAGAGGGCCAGCTCCCAGCCGCCGCCCAGGGCCGATCCGCCCAGGGCCGCGATCACGGGCACGCCCATGGTTTCGAGCTTGCGCATGGCCAGCTTCAGATCCTCGATCAGCCGGTAGAGCTGGGGACCGTCCTTGGCGGCCAGCAGCTCCGCCAGATCCCCCCCTGCGAAAAAACTTTTCTTGGCCGAAGCGAGAATGACCCCCTTCAGGTGGCTGGCATCCGCGGCCAGCTGGTCCACCAGGGCGATGAAGTCTTCCCGGAACCGGGCATTCATGGTGTTGGCGGCCTGCCCGGGCAGATCCATGGTGATGGTGGCGATGCCCGCGGCGTCCTGCTCGATGCGAAAACTGTCCATGGCGCCCCCTACACGCGTTCAATGATGGTTGCGATGCCCATGCCCCCGCCCACGCAGAGCGTCACCATGCCCCGGCGCAGATTCCGGCGTTCCAGCTCGTCCAGGAGCGTGCCCACGAGCATGGCCCCTGTCGCTCCCAGGGGATGCCCCATGGCGATGGCGCCGCCGTTCACGTTCACCTTCTCCGGGGGCACCTCCATGACCCGCATGAAGCGCAGCACCACTGAGGCGAAGGCCTCGTTCACCTCGAAGAGGTCCAGGTCCGCCACGGTGAGGCCTGCCCGGTCCAGGGCCTTCTGGGCCGCGAGGGCAGGCGCCGTGAGCATGATCATGGGGTCGGCCCCCGCCAGCGCCGTGGCCAGCACCCGGGCCCGGGGGACGAAGCCGTGCCGCTTCACCGCCTGCTCGTTGCCCACCAGCACCAGCGCGGCGCCATCCACGATGCCCGAGGAATTGCCCGCCGTGTGGACATGGCAAACCTGCTCCACCTGCGGATAACGCGACTTCACCAGCTCGTCGAAGCCCAGGCCGCCCATGGCTTCGAAGGCGGGCTTGAGCTGGCCGAGGGTCTCCAGGGTCGTCCCGGCCTTGATGTGCTCGTCCGTGGCGAGGATGGTCTGCCCCAAGGCGTCCACCACGGGAATCACGGACCGGGCGAAGCGTCCCTCAGCCCAGGCCTGGGCTGCTTTTTGGTGGGAGCCGGCGGCGAACCGGTCCACGTCCTCCCGGGAGAAGCCATCCAGCGTGGCGATGAGATCCGCGCCGATGCCCTGGGGAGCGAAGCCTGTCTCGAAGCTGGTTTGGGGATCCAGGGCCCAGGCGCCGCCGTCGGACATCATGGGCACCCGCGACATGGACTCCACACCGCCCGCCACCACCAGGTCCTCCCACCCGGATCGGACCTTCTGGGCGGCGAGGTTCACGGCCTCCAGCCCCGAGGCGCAGAAGCGGTTGATCTGGACCCCCGCCGCGTTCCAGTCCCAGCCCGCCAGCAAAGCAGCCACCTTGGGGAGACAGGCGCCCTGGTCCCCCACAGGCGTCACGCAGCCCATCACCACGTCGTCCACCTGGGCCGTGTCCAGGTGGTTGCGCTCCGCGAGGGTGCGCATCAGGGCGGCGGTGAGCGTGACGGGCTTGACCTCGTTGAGCCGCCCATCCGGCTTGCCCCGGCCCCGGGGCGTGCGGATGGCATCGAGAATGAAGGCTTCTGACATGCGTCCTCCACAAGGCAGCCGGGAAGTTCCTGGCGGAGATCCCAGGATCAATCTAGCTCACTCCACCAAGCGCTTGCTAGGTAAAGTTTTCTCCAGGATTTGGAGCAGGCCGGACAATCCACCGACGCGAAGTTTAAGCGGAATCCATCCACTTACCCCGGATCTTGGTGCGCCGGCCTCGGCTGGCTTCAGGCTTCGGGCTGCAGGCTTCAGGTTCGCATCAGCAGCAGCACTATCCAAAGCGAAGGGATGCTTTTCCCGAAGCCTGTAGCCTGAGGCCTGAAGCCAATTTAGGTCTACCCAAAACGCAGGCCTAAGGAGCTTGTCCGAGGGCGATCAACCGCTCCCAGTCTTCGGGTTGCCGGGGCCGCGGGGGCCCTGGGATGAGATCGCAGAGCCATTCGCGCACTTCCTGGATGCCCGCCTTGGTGAGGGCGCAACTGAACACCGCGCCGGGGTGTTTCTTCTTCATGTCCAGGCGGCGGGGCCGCGTCAGGCGGTCCGCCTGGTTCAGCACCAGCAGGCGCGGATGGTCGCCGCAGCCGATTTCGTGAAGCGTCTCGCCGACGATTTTCAGATGCTCTTCCAGATCGGGATTGGCGGCGTCCGCCACCACCACTAGGGCATCGGCGGTGCGCACTTCGCCAAGCGTGGACCGGAAGGCCGCCACCAGCTGGTGGGGCAGTTTGCGGATGAAGCCCACCGTGTCGGACACCAGCGCCTGTTTCGGCGCGCCGGTCTCATCATCCGCGCCCAGCCAGGCTTTGCGCGTGGTGGTGTCCAAGGTGGCGAACAGCATGTCCCTGGGCTCCCCTTCGCCCGTCAGGCATTTCAGGATGCTGGTCTTGCCCGCGTTGGTGTAGCCCACCAGCGCCACCCGCGGGACCCCTGGAACCCGACCCTGGCGCTGGGTCTCGCGCACGCGTTCGAGATGCACCAGTTCCTTCTTCAGCTGCGAGATGCGCAACCGCGTCATGCGGCGGTCCACCTCGATCTGCGTTTCCCCCGCGCCCCCGCGGGTGCCCACGCCGCCCGCCTGGCGCTCCAGGTGGGTCCATGCGCCCTTCAAGCGCGGCAGCTCGTACTCGAAGCGCGCCAGCTCCACCTGCGCTCGGGCCTCGCGCGTTTGCGCCCGCTGCTCGAAGATGCTCAGGATGAGCCCCGTGCGATCCATGCAGCGCAGGCCCGTGGCTTTTTCGATGTTGCGGACCTGGCCGCCGCTCAGCTCGTCATCGCAAAGCAGCAGCTCGGCTCCAAGCCGCTTGGCTTCCTCGGCGGCCGCCGCCAGCTGCCCCTTGCCATAGAAACTGCGGGCCTCCGGCGTGGCGCGCTTCAGGCGCTCCTGCCCCGTGGGTTCCATGCCCCCGGCCCGGGCCAGCTCCGCCAGCTCCAGCAGGTGATCGTCAATGTCCGCCCCCTCGTCGTCGCGCCCTTGCCGGGCCAGGAGGAAACATCGGGGTGGGATTTCTGCCATGAAGCAAGGATAAGGTGGATCGCCGGGAAGGTGGCCGGAGAAAAAAGTGCGGCGTCTCTGAGGATCGTATCCCAAGCGCGAAGTTTGGAGTCTCAAGTCGAAAGTCAAAAAGTCGAAAAGTTAAAAAGTTGAAAAGCTCGAGTCCCAGAGCCCACAACCAAAAGCCGATCTCTTTTTGGCTTACCACCTCAAGTGCCGGATGATGGACTCATGGACATGGCCGCCCTTCAGCTTGCCGCGGACCTGGGCGGTTCCGTGCTGTCCGGGGAGGGCGGCGCCCTGGTGCTGGTGGAGCGCCAGCGCGGCCACGGTCTTCCCGCCCTGCTGGTGCTGGGCACGCGCACGTCGCATCTGCTGGCAGCGCTCGAAGCCTGGGAGACCTGCGCGGTCTGCTTGAATGTGAGCGCGCTGCTTCCGGCTCCCGGCGCGGATCTCAGGGTGGCCTTGCGCTTCCACCGCCGCCGCATCGGCTCGCTGCTGGCCGCCCTGGACGCCAGCCTGCCCTGGCTGGAGGATCGCCCCATGCTCGCCAAGCGTCTGCCGGGGCGGATCTTCAGGCCGTCCCCTGAAAAACTGGGGAAGGCTCCGCTCTCGCCGCTGGAAAAAGATGATCTGAAATCCTTCCTTCCGGAGTGGGACAAGCCGCGACGGCGCGAGGCCTTTCGCCGAGGACGCTGGGTGGAAGTGGAAGGCGGTTTTGAGACCGATCTTTGGCCCGGCGTGGCGCTTCCCACAGACGCCCAAGTGCGTGTGCCGCCGCTGGAACTGCCCACGGCCACCGCCCTGATGGAGGCGCTGCGATCCAGCCTCCGGGCGGCTTTCAAGCAGCCCATCCCGCTGCTGCCGCTACCCGGTGATCCCTCCAACCTTCAGGCCCTGGCTCAGCTCACCCCCAGCTTCGCGGCCTTCCGCGGCCCCGTGGAAGCCTGGCGGATGGCCTATGGGAGCCTCGCCGATCTGCCCGCTCCGCCGCATTTCTGCGCGCGGTGTTGAGGTCCTGGGTTTGGGGGCAGGGCGTAAAATCTAACCAGTTTTCCCAGAAGGGAGGGTCCCTTGGGAATCAAGGCTCTGCTGGTCTACCCGGAAATGCCGCCAACTTACTGGAGCATGCGCTACGCGCTGCCCTTCATCGGCTGCAAGGCCTCACTGCCACCTTTGGGATTGCTCACGGTGGCCGCCATGCTGCCGAAGGATTGGGATCTCAAGCTGATTGACCTGAACGTCGAGTCGCTTTCCCGGAAGGACATCGAGGCGGCGGATCTGGTGCTCACCTCCGCCATGCTCGTGCAGCGCGTCTCCTTCGAAAAAATCGTCGCGCTTTGCCAGGAAGCGGACCGGCCCCTGGTGGCGGGCGGGCCCTATCCCACCAGTTGCCATGAGCAGATCGAAGGCGTGGACTATTTCGTCCTTGGCGAAGCGGAAGTGAACCTCCCGCCCTTCCTGGAGGATTTCCAAAACGGCCATCCGAAAAGCTGCTACCGCGATCCCACGCGCCCGGACCTCACCCGCACGCCGCCGCCGCGCTTTGATCTGCTGGACCGCAAACGTTATGCGGGCGCGGCGCTGCAATACTCCCGGGGCTGCCCGCACCGCTGCGAGTTCTGCGACATCGTGGAACTTTTCGGCCACAAACCACGGACAAAAACGCCCGCGCAAGTTCTCGCGGAGATGGAGCTGCTGTATAAGGGCGGCTGGCGCGGCTCGCTGTTCGTGGTGGACGACAACTTCATCGGCAACCGGCTCCAGGTGCGCCGCCTGCTGCCGGAGGTGGCCCGCTGGCAGGCGGAACGGAACTTTCCCTTCACCCTCTACACCGAGGCCAGCCTCGATCTGGCGGCGGACGAAGCGCTCATGGACGACATGGTGCGGGCGGGCTTCAACATGGTGTTCGTGGGTATCGAAACGCCCGACCAGGCCACCCTCGAAGCGGTGGGGAAAAACCTGAACAGCCGCGCCGATCTGCTGGCCAGCGTCCGCGCCATCCAGGCCAAGGGGCTGGAAGTGGCCGCCGGGTTCATCGTGGGATTTGATGAGGATCAAAACGATATCTTCGACCGCCAGATCCGCTTCATCGGGCAGGCCGCCATTCCCACGGCCATGGTGGGCCTCCTGACGGCGCTGCCGGGGACTCGGCTCCACACCCGGCTGGCTGCCGAGGGGCGGTTGCTGTTCACGTCGGTGGGGGGCAACAACACCCATGACCTGGATCTGAATTTCCTTCCCCGCATGGATGCGGGCGTCCTTCGCGCGGGCTACAAGCGCGTGCTCGCCGAGGTGTACCGGCCGCGCCACTACTTCGCGCGCTGCCTCGAGCTGATCCGCCGCATGAAGCGCCACAAAGCCTCGGTCCGCAGGATCCGGCTGGTCGAAGTGCGGGCCTTCTTCCATTCCCTCGTCCGCCAGACCTTCTCCCGCTACACCTTCGCCTACTGGTCCTACCTGCTGCGGGGCCTGGCGCTGCGCCCCCGCATGCTCGCCGAGCTGGTGACCATGGCCGTGAAGGGCCACCATTTCTTCACCATCACCCGCAGCCTGTTGGAGCTGGAGAAATTCAAGGACAGGCTGCAGCGCTCCCGCCAGGATCTCGAAGACCGCTTGCAACGCGCCATCCAAGGCAACGCCAAAAACCTGGCCGCCTGGAAGGCCTACCGCGCCCGCCTGGTGGCGAAAGCCAAGGCCCGCTGCGAGCGCTTCCATCCCGATTTCAAGGGCAGCGCGGTAAGGGCATTCGAGGAATTCAAGAGTGCGGCAGAAAGGCTGCTGACATCTGGTGCGGGGGTTCGGGGAAATTCAGGGAGCAATTTCTAGAGCCTGTTCACCGATCGTTCCATCGGCCTTCCCATTTTCGTTCAGGCGGTCTTCCGATTCGATGATCTTGGAATCATCCACCCGCAGTTAGAGCGCGTCGGCTTCTTTGTCCACATGCAATCTCATAATTTTCCTTCCATCAATCATTGTTCCAACGGCTTCAATTCCGCTGATTTGCATTAGGTATCTTGGCTTTCAAGGAGTGCCTGGACCCTGTCTCGGGTTGGGGCGCTGAAGCGGTCGAATTCTGCTTCGGACAGCAGATTCTGGGTTTTAAAATTGAGGACGGCCACGAATGCATTCGATCGGCGGAGATCATCAAAGATTCGAGCCAATTCCTTGTCCTGGGTTTTGATGAGCTTGAAAATTTCAAGGTAGCGCTGGTGAGGACTCTTCCCGGTGTCTGAAGCGAAGCGATCTACCTCATCCAGGATCCGCTGGGAAAAACGATCAAGCGCCAATTCATGGAACTGCCGGAGGAGCTTCCAATCTGATTCTGGAATCTCGAATGACATAAGAATCCTTGGCCAACCTTGAGCGTGGTCCTGTGGCGCCAACAGTACAAGCAGGGAAATAGGGAACTGAAAGGGCCAAGGACTGTTGGTGTGTTTATGAATCCGTGCAAATCCGAGTGAACCTGTGGCTGGGATAGTTTTTTGTTTTTCAGATTTGTGTTTTTTTGATCCCCGTACATCCCCGCGTATCCCTGGCTGGAAAAGCTTTTGGCCGGGGATGAACGGGGATCTTCGGGGATAAAGAAAATGGGGGGACATCCGCATTTTCATTGAGGGCGACGCGACTGCAAGGAGTGAAAGAAAAACCCTCAAACCGCGATCAAGTCGGCTTCCAGTGGTTTGTCCCGGTTGAATTTGCTGACGCCCAGAATGCTGAAACCGATGACTTGGCCTTCGGCATCCACGCGCTCCATCACGGAGTCATGGTTGGTTTCTTTCTTTCTCGTAACCGGCGGCGTCGGAGAAACGGACTTCGAGGAAATCCGCTTCCGCATCGAACCAGACTTTTATTTTCATTTGGCAGTGCCTTTCCCGAGGTTGATTCCCCCGGCGTCAGGCCATAGAGCGCATCGTTCCGCAAGATCCCACGAGGATGCGGTCAACCATGCGTGTTAGGCGGTGACGGCGTAATCCACGCCACGCGGATTCTCAATGCGCTGAGAGGCATTGAGCACTTCAAGGCCGACGATGTTGCCCTCCTTGTCATAGTCGAGAATCACGCCGGGCTTGTCCTCGTCGCTCTCCTCAACCGGCATGTCGCGGAAGAGAATCCGCAGCACATCCACTTCGGGGTCGTAGGTCACTTTCATGTCGTTGCCTTCCAGTATTTGTTGATCTTGCTCGTGCGATAAACCGTCACCACTTTCGCAGGGGCCGCCGTCTCGTTCACCATCACCCGCACCAGATACAGCTTCTGGTTGATCTCAACTTTCGACTGATAACATACCACATTGCCGTGTTCAGGCACTTTTTGCGCGGGTGCGGCCAGCACCGATTCGATGACGGCCAGTGGGATGCCGCGGCGCGCCATTTCCTCCTGAACGTGCTTTGAAAGTTCGGGTTTCATTTCGCTGTGCCTTTTACGAGTTTAATTTCCTTCGGCGTCAAGCCCTAGAGCGCATATACAAGCATGTCCAGCTCCCGCTCCAAAACGCAATCCGATGGAAATTTCGGTGAAGTTTCCAATTTTATTCCGCGATCTCGAGTGACATAAGCATCCTGGCGTGCCTAGAGCGTGAACCTGTGGTGTCAGCGGCACAAGCCGGGAACAAAGAAATTTTCAGGGCCACGGATTATTTCGTGTGTTTTTGTGAATCCTCGTCAATCCGCGTGAATCCGTGGCTGAGATTGTTTATTGGGTTTCTGGCTGTTGTTTTTTGATCCCGTACATCCCTGGCTAGAAAGCTTTTTGCCGGGGATACACGGGGATTTTCGGGGATAAAGAAAATGGGTGGCGACAATTCAATATTTTCATTGCGGACAATCTGCTACGGGGCCACGATCGAGCGAACCTCAATTAGGAGTAGACGCAATGAGAAGAGCCGCGACTTGCCTCATCAGTATTGTTCTTTTAGTGGGGTGCGCAAAGCAGTCACCCATCGTCCGATATGGCGAGAGTAAATCCCATTTCAGCCAGGAACCGGAACTGATGAGCAATGACGTTCCGAAGAAGGACATCTACCGCGTGTTTCATCAGGCTGGATCTGGATTTGTATCGCTCCAGTCCATTCGGGAGGACGCCGAAAAACGTGCCACTGACTTTTGTAGCAGGCAGGGGAAGGAAATGCAGGCGCTAGGCGAGCGGACTTCTAGCCCGCCCTACATCCTTGGGAATTTCCCAAAAATTGAAATCTGTTTTGCTTGCCTTGAGAAGAAGGCCACCGCAAAACCGGCTCAAGAGGTTTCCAAGGATTTGTACACAGAGATCATGAAGCTGGAAGACCTCCGGAAGCGCGGACTTCTAACCGATGCTGAATTCGAAGCGCAGAAGAAGAAGTTGCTTAATGGAGGCCAGTAGTCAGACCGCATCTCACGGTCGTGGCTGATTGGAGGTACCCCAATGCTTTTTCGTCACCGGCGTAATACAGCAAGACCAAGTGGCGGTTCATTGATGAACATAATTTTCCACTCGGGGATGTGACCCATGCCTTCAAGCCTCCGACCTTTCCTGGTGACACTCTCCCTGCTGCATGTACTTGCTCTTCAAGCACAGACATCGCGCGAAATCGCGAAGAGCGCTTTTCTCAGCTCCGTATTCATTGAGGTAATGGACAAGTATGGGAAGCCGCTGGCCCTTGGGAGCGGCTTCGTCGTCTCTCCGTCACTTATCGCTACAAATCTTCATGTCATCCAAGGTGCGGCAATAGCAAGAGTGAACCTTGTCGGTTCTAAAACCATCTTCGCTTCATCCATTGTAAAGGCTATTGATCCAGTAAATGATTTGGCGCTGCTCCAGGTACCTGGTCTTTTGGCACCTAGTCTTGTGCTATCGGCCGGAGCCCCAGAGGTAGGAGATCGGGTATACGCCATTGGCAATCCAAAGGGCCTTCAGGGCACGTTGTCTGATGGACTCGTAAGCGCCTTTCGTGAGTTCAAAACCCGGAAACTCATTCAGATCTCCGCCCCGATTTCTCCGGGTAGCAGTGGTGGACCTGTCCTTAATGAAAAGGGGGAGGTACTTGGCGTGGCCGTTGGAACTATTGAGGACGGCCAGAACCTCAACTTTGCAATCCCATCCGGTGCACTTTCAGATCTCATGGGGCGCAAATCCGCGCCAGTGGAAATGAACTCACTGAAAATAGCCCGTGAGAATACGAATGCACGTCTCACGCCTGCGGTTGAGGGCATTCAGATAGCCCATTTCACATGGAGTAAGGTTCACGATTGGACTACAGAGGACTTTGACTTGCAATTTGTTGTTCGGAATCTGACCAACGCGCCGGTTAAAAAAATCCAAATAGTGATCTTGCTATCAGACAGACAGGGGGCTCCGGTCACCAGTTGTGAGACTGAAGCTGGGTTGCATACCAACAAGTACGGCGAGTCAATTCCCCCACATTCAGCAATGTCCTATTCAGTACGCTTCTCCTCATTTGACAAGTCCCTCACCAAGTCAATCAAATACCGGGTCTTGAGCTATGTTGCTGAATAAATGGAGGCAGGAATGCGTGAGCCCTACCGGCGTTCACGGCGGGGTCCCCAAAGGACCATTCCCACCAGGACAACCTGGGCGACGGCGACGACGATAACTACGATGGTAGGCAGCATGGGTTTCTCTCCACCCCCACCCTCACCGACGCATTGGAATTGCCCCATTTTCTTTTTTGGGCCCGGGTTGAACGAGGAGTCAGGCCGAGAGGCATATAGGCTCAAGCTCAGTTAATAAACGGCTTGCCATTTGATCAAGGACTTCTAAGTTCGGTAAATCGGGGTACCCCTTCATTGCCCTAGAAATATTGGCGTACTCAAAATCTTTGGCCTTGTAGTAGCTGTTGGCCTTCGATAGTTCTTGCCTTTCTATTAGGGAAACCACTACCAAAGATCCAAGACCCATCTCATCCGCGCGTTTGAGAATTTTCTTGAGGTGATGGCAAAGAGGTTTGCGTTTGATCTCATCTTTGGAGATGCCCTTGGCTAAAAGAAATGCCTTCAAGCTCAGTTCCAGAGATCGGCAGTAAAGGTAATATGGGACTGGAGAGAAACCTGTTTGGGGCTCAATTGAGCGCGCAACTTTCAGGAAATGAGATGAATAAAAGTGGAATGCCAATGGACTCAGATTTACAAAAAGCCCTGGGACCGCGACACGCACGTCTATGATCTCTGTGGTTTTTTCACTCGACATTCTGTTTCACCCTTTGATTGAGACTTAGCTCTCTTTCGCCGTCCCCTCGCCCATCAACCCATCCAGCAGAAACGTCGGCGCGACGAAGAGGGAGACGAGGTTGGACATGAGGATGGGGCGGTTCTTTTCGAAGCGGGCGTGGCCGATGAACTGGGCGGTCCAGGCGGCGAGGAAGATGGCGAGGTGGGCGAACGGTGGCACATAGCGCGCGCCGACGATCATGAGGGCCGCGAAGGGCAGGGCCAGGCGCAGATCGTGACGGGCGAAGAAGGCCAGCAGCAGCACCAGGCCCAGGTCGCCGAGACCTGCGGCGTGATGCATCACCGCCACGTGCAGCGGAATCCAGTTCAGCAGGCCCAGGCCGGAAAACACGATGAGCGGAATGCAGACCACGTGGATGGCGTGGTTCACGGGGTTGCGGTGGTCGCTGGCGTACCAGCCGATCCAAGACTCCATCCGCGCCGTCCGCTGCATTGATCCTCCGGGTTTGCCTAGAGCGTGGACCTTTGACGCTTCGGGCACAAGCCGGGGGGTGGGCGGTGTGGAGCAGGGATCAGGCTTGGGCGAGACCAGGTCATTTTCCCATCCCCTTCATCCCTGTTTCAAAAGCTTTTATACGGAGTTGCATTCAAAAAGAAAGAATTCACCGCCAAGACGCCAAGAGCGCCAAGAAAAACAACCTCCACCACTCTTGATTTGAGCTAGAAATCGCTTCGCGGGGCGCATAGCGCCTGCGGGCTCAAAGCCCACAAATTCAGGCGGCCCGGCGCGGATCACACTGGTGCGTGAGGCCGTCGCCGGGCCGTCTGAATTCCATCCGCGAAGCTGCCACATGACGAGTACTCTTGGCGGCCTTGGCGTCTTGGCGGTGAGTCATTTTCTACACGATAGAACGCGACTATGTATTATAACGGGAATTGCAGGATGGTCTCAGCTAGCTCACGCGGAAACGCGCGCGTCAACCATTCATCTCAGCCCAGCGCCCCCAGACCTAGGGACTACAGCCCGACCCTCAGAGGAAACGCGCCTGATTCCTGAAACTGCTCCAGGAGTTTTTCCTTTTCCGCGAACAGCTGAATGGCCCATTCAGCCAGCGCGGAATCCCTGAGGGGCAGCTCCTGCACGGAAAACCTCCGCACGTGCATATGCACGTTTCTGGGATTTCCCTTGATCAATTCCAAGAGTTTCAGCACAGGCCCTTCATGAGCGATGGTCACGTCGTAAACGGCCTGGAGATGGCTTCCCAGCCCGCGCACGGAGGCCACGAAGCCCTTGGTGCGGGGGACCATCACGCGGTTCGTGGGGTCGAGATTCAAGGTCGCCATGTAGCGCTGGCTGGACGCCAGTTTCCCCGGCGTGAGCCGGGTTCCTTCCAGAAAGGACATCAGCCAGATGGAGATGTCGTTATTTTTCACTTTCGCGAACACTTTCTCGATGGAGGCCCGATCCGCGGTCCAGTCGCGTTTCACGAAGATGCAATCCAGGAACAGCATGCCCCAGCCCACGCCGGGCAGGTACTTGAGCACATCCTTCACGAACCATTTCATGTCCCCGAGCCGCCTCTCGCGCGCCCCCAGGCAGAGCAGCATCACGATGTCCGAGTAGTCCCTGTGGTTGGCCACCACGATGGCATTCTCATCCCGCGGCAGCGCATCTCCCGTCACCACCACATGAACACCCTGGAACCGCTCCACGTAGGTCACGCACCAGCCCCACCAGGTGTTGGCGCAAGCCCGGTTGAAGGCGCGAAATTTTTTCCTGGAAAAGGGAAGCATCACCAGGCTCGCCATCTGGAAAAGATTGATGGCCAGCAGAGAGGCGATGAGAAAAACACCGCCGCAGATTCCCGTCATTAATCGAAAAGCGCCCATGGGAATACCCTGCCATGGATACGGTGGGAAATAGAAGCCGCCGATGACTCAGGTGGCAGCCCCCGCGAAAACTATCGCTGGCCCTTGAGCCTTTCGGCACCATAGTGGTCACATCCATAAGTCCATCGGATGACTCCCATGTCCTCATCCCCAAAGGTACCCGGTCCCTCCCGAACCATGTCGGTGATAATCTTCATCGCCATTTCCCTGGCGCTGCTGGCGGCGGGTTATGGCTATTACCGGAGCGAGGCCGGAAAGATCCGCAGTCACAAGTACGAGGCAATCGCCGCCATTGGCGACTTGAAAACCGGGCAGATTCAAGCGTGGCGCAATGAGCGATTGGCTGATGCCGCGAGGTTCGCCCGCGGTCCGGCGCTGCGGCGGTTCACGGAGGCTCTCCTGCGCAACCCGGCCTCCAAGGAAGATCGGGCCATTCTGCTGGAACAACTGCGGCTCGACCGGATGGGAGCCCAGTACCACGAGGTCCTGGTGGCCGCTCCGGATGGCCGAGTGGCCCTAAGCACCGGCATGAACGAAGGGGACCGCCCGGTCGCTTCGCTCCCTCTGCTCCCGCCTATTGGCCGTTCCCCCGTCCTCCCGCTCGCAGGCTCGCGGAGGCGGGAACCTTCCCCTCGTGCTCCCCACGTGGTGTCCGGGCAAAGCCCGGCCCCCACGTCTGAGGAATCCCCCTCCGTCCCGCATCCAGCCACGCAGCAGGCCGTGGCCGCCGCTCTGGCCAAGAGGTCGCCCCTGCTCTCCGATATTTTTCGGGAGCCGGATGGCACGTTTCATATTGATGCCGCCGAAGCGGTGCTCGGCGCTGATGGACAACCGCTGGCCGTTCTGGTTCTGCGCAGCCGGTTGGAGGAGTCCCTGTTTCCCCTGATCCAAGCCTGGCCCACTCCCAGCCGCAGCGCGGAGACGTTGCTGGTCCAGCGAGATGGCAAAGAAATCCTTTACCTGAACGAGCTCCGGCATCGTTCCAAGACAGCCCTGACCCTGCGCATTCCCATGAGCAGGACTGATCTCCCAGCCACCCAAGCGGTGCTGGGCAGACAGGGCATATTCCAGGGCAGGGACTATCGTGGGGTTGAAGTGCTGGCGGATTTGCGGGCGATCCCGGATTCTCCATGGTTCATGGTGGCCAAGGTGGATGCGGAGGAAATCTTCGCGGAAGCGCGCTACCGGGCAGCTCTCATCAGCAGCCTGGTGGCCACCCTCGTCCTGCTGGCGGGAGCGGCGACGGCCTATGTCTATCGGCACCGGCAGGCTGGTCTTTTCCGTGAGCTTTACGCCTCGGAGCAACGGCAGCAGGAATCCCATCGGCTCTTCCGGGCCATCTTCGAAACCGGGCCCGAATGTGTGAAGCTGGTGGACCGCAATGGCAGGCTGCTGGAGATGAGTCCCGCGGGCTTGGCCATGCTCGAAGCCGATTCACTCGAAGAGGTCCAGGGCCGCGGGCTCCTGGAGTTCATCCATCCGCACCACCAACCTGCCTTCAGAGACCTGCACAACACCGTGATGAGCGGCGGAAGCGGAACGCTGGAGTTCGAAGTCACCGGCTTGAGGGGAACCCAGCGATGGCTGGGGACTCATGCGGCGCCCCTGCTGGACGAGAAGGGCCAGGTTTCGATGCTGCTGGGCATCACCCGCGATATCACCGAACGCAAGACGGCCGAAGCGAGGATCCAGCGGCTGACCCAGCTCTACCTGGCCCTGAGCCAATGCAACCAGGCCATCGTCCGCGCCACGGACGAAGCAACGCTATTCGCAGAGGTCTGCCGCGGCGCGGTGCTTTTCGGCGGCATGAAGATGGCCTGGATCGGACTGGCGGACGCCACCCGGCGGGTCGTGCCTGTTGCATCGTTTGGTGATGAATTCGGATATCTGGAAGACATCGAGATTTCGCTGGATGCCGGGGATCCCTATGGCCGCGGACCCACCGGAACGGCGATCCGCGAAGATCAGCCCTTCTGGTGCCAGGATTTCCAGCATGATCCGGCCACGGCGCCGTGGCATGAGCGCGGATCACGTTCAGGCTGGCAGTCCTCCGCGGCTCTGCCGCTCCACAGGAACGGTCAGGCCGTCGGCGCACTCATGATTTATGCCGGGGATGCCAATGCCTTCGACGAGGACGCCCGCCGCCTGCTCATGGAAATGACCGCGGACATCAGCCACGCCCTGGACGCCTTTGAGGCCGAGGCCGCGCGCAAACAGGCGGATGAAGCCCTGCGGGCTTCCCTGAGGGAGAAGGAATCCCTGCTCAAAGAAATCCACCATCGGGTGAAGAACAACCTGCAGGTCATCACCAGCCTGCTGCGCCTGGAAGCGGGGCGCAGCGCACATCCGGAGACCCGATCCGTTCTAAAAGAGATGCAGAACCGCATCCGTTCCATGGCGCTGCTGCACGAATCCCTCTACCGCTCCGAGAACCTGGAACAGGTGGATCTTCCCGCCTACATCAGGCAGCTCACCACCCATCTGTTCCGGTCCATGCTCGCGAAACCCGGAAGCATCCAGCTTGAGCTGGAGCTGGCCCCCGTGAGCCTTCCGCTTGAACAGGCCGTGCCCTGCGGGCTGCTGGTCAACGAACTGGTCTCCAACTGCCTGAAACACGGATTCCCGGATGGACGCGCGGGAAAAGTCCGGATCGAGCTTCAAACCCTGGATGATGGCCAAAGCATCAGGCTCCAAGTGAGTGACACCGGCGTAGGCCTGCCAGCGGACTTCGAAGAAAAAAGCGCCACCTCGCTCGGTTTGCAACTGGTGGCGGATCTGGCCAGGCAACTGAAGGGCCAATTGGAAGTGAACAGGGCGGCGCATCTGGGAGCGGCTTTCGAGGTGATCTTCGAAGCGCGGCCCACGTCCACGTGAGACAATCCGAGGGGAGGCGACCGTGGGCTTGTCTGAACTGAAACACGCTGGCTACACCTTGGAGGATTGGTCCCACAAGCGCTGGGCCTACGAGGCGGCGGGGGTTCCCGAATACCTGCTTGTTGATCCCGATGAACGCCTGGGCGTGCTGCTCGATCTGGAGTCGGAGCGGTATCAGGAAGCCGCCCGCATCGAGTGGAGTGGCTTAGTGGCACTGTTGGGCGGACAGATCACGATCAAGCTGGATTGAGCCACAGCCACGGGTTGTATGGATTTTCTCAGCGTTGATCAAAATAAACGGGGATGAAGGGGCTGGAGGGGATGAAAATGAACGAGTTGTTAAGCGATGACTCTAAATCGCGCTAGTCCTCCCGCCTATTGCCCACAGCCCACAGCCAATCGCCTGATGCCAGCTCCCTCTTGCCCAGTCACCCCATGACCAAATCCCGGATCCTCATCGTTGAAGACGAGCCCTTTGTGGCCCGGGACATCCGGCAGCAACTGGTGGAGATGGACTACGAACCAGTGGGGGACACGGGACGGGGCCAGGAAGCCGTTTCCTTGGCCGGGCAGCTGCGGCCTGATCTGGTGCTCATGGACATCCACCTCGAAGGGGACATGGATGGCATCGCCGCGGCGCAGCTCATCCACGAGCATTGCGATATCCCGGTGGTGTTCCTGACGGCCTTCGCCGGTGAAGAAATCCTGGACCGCGCCAAGAAGAGCGATCCCTTCGGCTACATCATCAAGCCCTTCGACGAGCGGGAACTGCGCACGGTCATCGAGATGGCGCTTTACAAGCATCAAGCTGAATCTCAGCTAAGGCAGGCCCGAGAGGAGCAGGCGGCCATTCTCAGCACAGCGCTGGATGGATTCTGGCTCGTGGACCAGGAAGGACGGATCATCGAAGTGAACGAGGCCAGCTGCCGCATGCTCGGCTATGCACAGGATGAAATGCTGGGGAAGATGATCTCCGACTTCGAGGCGGACGAAACCCCCGCCCAAATCGCGGCCAACATCGAACAGATCCGGCGACTCGGGTCCGCGAGGTTCGAGCGAAGGCATCGCTGCAAGGACGGGCGCTTGATTGATGTCGAAGTGCGCGTCTCCCTCCTGCCCGGTACAATCGGCCATCTTTCCGCGTTCATCCATGACATCTCGGAGCGCAAGCAGGCGGAAAACCGGTTGCTTCTTTCAGAACAAACCTATATCGGAATCCTGAACAGCATGACCGAGGCGGTCTATATCCAGGATTTGAATGGAATCTTTTTGGCCGTGAATGCGGCTGCGGAAAAATTGTATGGATACACAAAGGAAGAGATCGTCGGGCAAACACCGGAATTCCTTTCCGCGCCGGGCAAGAATGATCTTTCAGAAGTTGGAACTCGCATTGAAAAAACCATTCATGGCGAACCGCAAACCTTCGAATTCTGGGGCAGACGCAAAGACGGGACCATCTTCCCCAAAGATGTGAGCACTACGCTCGGCTATTACTTCGGGGAACGGGCGGTCATCGCCGTCGCCCGCGACATCACCGAACGCAAGCGCGCGGAAGCAGCCCTGCGGGAGAACGAGGACCGCTATCGCGACCTGGTGGAGAACGCCCAGGAACTGATCTCTATCTACGATCTCGGTGGGAACATTCTTTCCACGAACGAAACCACGGTCCGGAACACAGGCTATTCCCGCGAGGCCCTGCTGAAGATGAATCTGGTGGACCTCGTGGCGCCAGAAACGAGGCACCTGGTCCCGGCGTATTACAAGACCCTCGAAACGCATGGGCGAGCCCACGGGATCCTCCGCATCCAGACCGCCAGCGGCGAGCGGAGGTTCTGGGAATATGACAGCACCGTGCGAACCGAGGGTCTGGACAAACCCATCGTAAGGGGCATGTCCATTGATATCACCGAACGCAGGGCGGCTGAAAAGGCCCTCCGGGCCAACGAGGCTCAGCTTCGGGTGATCCTCGAATCCACCGAGGACGGCATCCTGGCCGTGGACCTGAAGGGCAAAATCCTCAAGACCAACCGCCGTTTCGCAGAACTCTGGAAGATCCCGGAGTCCATCATCGCGAGAGGTGAACGGCAGCTCCTTCTGGACCACGTCCTAGATCAATTGTCAGATCCCGAAGCCTTCCTGGCCAGGGCCCAGTCGTTGAATGCATCGGATGAGATGGGCCTGGACCTGATCCATTTCAAGGATGGACGCTGTTTCGAACGTCTCTCCACTCCAATGCGGGACCGGGGAGTGGTTGCAGGCCGGGTATCGGCCTTCCGCGACATCACCGAGCGCGTGCGCGCGGAAGCAGCCCTGCGGGAGAACGAGGACCGCTACCGCGACTTGGTTGAAAACAGCCATGAAGTGGTCTCCACCTACGATCTCGAAGGGAACTTGCTCTCCGTGAACGAAACGGCGGTGCGCATCACCGGATATCCCCGCGAAGCCCTGCTGAAGATGAACCTGACAGACCTCGTCGCCCCAGACACGCGGCACTTGTTGCCTGAGTTCTTGAAAACCGTGAAGGCCGATGGAAAGGCTCACGGATTCATGCAGATCAAAACCGCCAGCGGCGAGACGCGGTTTTGGGAATATGACGCATCCGTGCGGACCGAGGGCGTGGCCGCGCCCATCGTGCGAGGCATGGCGCTGGACATCACCGAGCGCAGGCAGGCGGAGGCCCTGGCTGCCGCGATCGAGGAGAACTTCCGCACCGTGACCGAGAACTCGCACGCGGCGATTTTCCTAAAAGATGGCGATGGCCGTTGGCTCATCGCCAACCAGAAAGGTCTTGAAGTTTTCGGCGTGGCCGCCCTGGACTGGAAGGGCCGCACGAATGCTGAACTAGCCCAGCTCCGCCCTGAGATAGCCCCGTCGTTTGGGGCCTGCACCCTCAGTGACGAACTGGCCTGGTCGGCCCGGCACCTCGTGGTGGTGGAGGAAATCGTGCCATCGCCCAGTGGAGACATTGTGCTCTCTCTCGGCAAAGTCCCCCTTTTCCATCCCGATGGCCGCCGTCGGGGCCTCGTGGTGGTGGGCGAAGACATCACCGAACGCAAGCGCGTGGAGGAAGCCCTGCGGGAGAACGAGGACCGCTACCGCGACCTGGTGGACAACAGCCTCGAACTCATCACCACCAACGATCTCGATGGAAACATCCTCTCCGCCAACGAAACAGCCACCCGAATCACCGGGTATCCCCTTGAAGCCCTGCTGAAAATGAACATGGCGGATCTGGTGGCGCCCAAGATGCGGTACCTGTTCCCTGAGCACCTGAAGACCCTTCGGACTTTTGGAAAGGCCGCCGGGATCATGCAGATTCAAACCGCTCAAGGCGACATCCGGTTCTGGGAATACAACTCCTCGGTGCGCACCGAGGGGGTGGCCCAGCCCGTGGTGCGCGCCATGGCCTTGGACATCACCGAACGCCGAGCGGCGGAAAAAGCCCTGCGGGCGAGCGAGTCCCAGCTCCAGGTGATCCTGGAATCCACCGATGACGGAATTCTGGCGGTGGACCTCAAGGGGAGGATTTTCAAGACCAATCGCCGCTTCGCAGAACTCTGGAAGATTCCAAAAACGCTTCTGGCGAGCGGCGACGACAAGGCGCTGCTGAACCATGTCCTATCCCAATTGTCAGACCCGGATGCTTTCCTGAAAAAAGTGCGGGCGCTTTCTTCGTCAGACGCCACGGACCTGGACCTGATCCACTTCAAGGATGGCCGCTGTTTCGAGCGCTTCTCGTCGCCCATGCTGGAGGGGCCTGCCGTCACGGGCCGGGTTTGGTCCTTCCGGGACATCACCGCGCGCAAGCAGTCGGAAGAAGCCCTGAAGATCTCCGAAGAAAAACTGCGCATGATCATCGAACACAGCTCCCAGCTCTTTTATTCCCACACGCCCGACAACCTGCTGACCTATGTGAGCCCGCAAGTGGATGCGTTCCTGGGCACGGGCCCCGAGGACGCCTTTCGGCCCTGGACCGATTTCCTGACGGACAATCCGGTCAATGCCATCGGCGTGGAGCTCACCCGCAAAGCCATCGAGACCGGCGAGAGCCAGCGCCCCTACGAATTGGAGCTGCTATCCGCCGACGGGCGGAAACTCTGGGTCGAGGTCCACGAATCCCCCGTGGTCCAGGACGGCAAGACCAGCGCCATGGTGGGCGCCCTCACGGATATCACGGAGCGCAAGCGCGCCCACGACCAACTGCGCTTGCAGGGCAGCGCCCTGGAAGCCGCCGCCAACGCCATCACCATCACGGACCGGCAAGGCGTGATCCAGTGGATCAACCCAGCCTTCACCGCCCTGACCGGCTATAGCGCCGCCGAGGCCATCGGCAATCCACCTGGGAGCCTGGTCAAGTCGGGTAAGCACGATCAAGCCTTTTATGTGGCCATGTGGGCCACTCTCAACGCGGGCGAGGTCTGGAAGGGCGAGATCACCAACCGGCGCAAGGATGGCACCCTTTACATCGGGGAAAAGATCATCACGCCGCTGATAAATGATGCGGGGGAAATCACCAACTTCACCTCCGTGGAGCAGGATGTCACCGAGCGCAGGACGATGCAGCAATCCCTCCAGGAACAGGCGTCCCTGCTGGACAAGGCCCAGGATGCGATCCTGGTGCGGGACCTGGATCACCGCATCCTGTACTGGAACAAGGGCGCCGAGCGGCTGTACGGCTGGACTGCCGAGGAGATGATCGGCCACATTCCCCTGGATGATGTCTACGATGACCTGGGCCGTTTCGATGAAGCCCAGAGGCTGGTGCTCCAGGACGGCGAATGGAACGGGCAGATCCTGCAGCGGCGGAAAGACGGGAACCTGTTGACCATCGAAGCCCACTGGACTCTGGTGAGGGACGAGGCGGGCCGCCCGAAATCCGTGCTTGCCATCAACACGGATATCACGGAGAAAGTGGAAGCCGAACGTGAGCTTCAGCAGTACACGGACCGCCTGGAGGCCATGCGCGAGATTGATGTCGCGCTGCTGGGCGCGCGGTCCATTCCGGAACTGGCCCAGGGGGCTCTGGCCCGGCTCAGGAATATCGTGCCCTTCGAGCGCGCCGCGGTAGTGCTCTTTGATTCGGCCCTGCTGGAGGGCACCCTGCTGGCGGTGGACCAGGACCACCCCTGGCTGCCCCTGGCGGGCGAGGTGCGTCCCGTGGGCGATTTCCATGATCTCCAGGAGCTCCGCTCGGCGCCTTTCTTGAGCTTGCCGGACTTAAGCCTCTTGCAAGGCTGCATCATGGAGGAGCTGATGCTCTCCCAAGGTCTGCGGAGCCTCGTCTATCTCCCCATGGAGACCGAAGGGACCCTGTTGGGCTTCGTGGCACTCTCCGCCACCACGCCTGGGGTGCTCACGCCCAAACACGCCGAGATCGCCCTGGACATGACGGACCAGCTGGTGGTGGCCATCCAGCACTTGCGCTTGAAGGAACAATTGGAGCTTGCCAACCAGGATCTCGAATCCAAGGTGGAACAGCGCACCGTTGACTTGCGCACCACCGTGGCCACCCTGGAAGTGCTCGAACAGGAGCTGGTGAAACGGGAAGCCGACGCCCGGGCCGCCAATGAAGCGAAATCCACTTTCTTGGCCTCCATGAGCCACGAGCTGCGCACCCCGCTCATCGGCGTCACGGGCATGCTGGAAATCCTCGGGGCTACCCAGCTCGATGCCGAGCAGCGGCAGATCGCGGCCATCATCCGCGAATCCTCCCAAAGCCTGCTGCAGATCATCGGCGACATCCTGGATTTCTCGAAGATCGAGGCTGGCAAGCTGGAACTGGCCCCCCAGACCTTTTCAGCCAGGGATCTGGTGGAAGCCGTGGCACAAGTTTTCAATTCCGCCTGCTCCGCCAAGGGATTGGATATTGTGGTGAAACTGGACCCGGACATCGCGCCCGCCCACGTGGCCGACGTGCTGCGCATCCGGCAGGTCCTGAACAATTTCATGAGCAACGCGGTGAAGTTCACCGAAAGAGGTTCCATCACGCTGAGGCTGCGGCGCCTGGAGTCCCGGAACGGCCATGAATCCCTGGCCTTCGAAGTGGAGGACACTGGGATCGGCATATCGCTTGAAAATCAGGCCAAGCTCTTCGAGCCCTTCACCCAGGCCGAAGCCAGCACCACGAGGCGTTTCGGCGGCACGGGGCTGGGCTTGGCCATCTCCCGGCGCCTGGCGGAACTGATGGGGGGGAGCCTGACCATGCAGAGCGGCCCGGGCCAAGGCACGCTCATGACCCTGATGGTTGATCTGATGGTGGGAAATGTAGAGGACATTGCAAAGGCAGGCGTGCTGGACCCAGCTAGAACGGTCAAGGCGCGGCCCGCGCCCAGCATCGAGACCGCCGTACAAGAGCGCGGCCTGGTCCTGCTGGCCGAAGACCACCCCACCAATCGCATCGTCCTCACCCAGCAGGTGAACCGGGCGGGCTTCGCCTTGGAAGTGGCGGAAGACGGCCAGGAGGCCTTTGAGAAATGGCAAAGCGGACGCTATGCCCTGCTCCTCACGGACCTGCACATGCCCCGGATGGATGGCTACCAGCTGACCAGTGCCGTGCGGGAATGGGAACAGAAACATGAACTGCGAAGAAGCCCCATCCTCGCGCTCACCGCCAACGCCATGGGCGGCGAAGCCGAGCGCTGCCTCGAGCTGGGCATGGACGACTACCTCATCAAGCCCGTGACGATTCCGCTGCTGGCGTCGAAGCTGCAGGAGTGGATGCCTCACGTGAAATTCAATGCATCATCAGGCGCAGCATTGACGGATGCGGACCACGACCCGGAATGGATGCCCGGCGTGGATTCCAAAGTGCTGCTGGACCTCTGCGGAGGCAACGCCGATTCGGCAAAAGAAATACTCGCTGATTTCATCGCCACCACAAAAGCCGATTTAGCCGTGTTAAGGGATGCAGTCGTGCAACAGGACAAGCCAGGCATTGTGCGCCAAGCCCACCGCATCAAGGGTTCCGCCGCCATGATCGGCGCGAAGGACTTGGCAGGGAGAGCCAGGCGGCTGGAAGCCTGTGCCAAGACGGAAACCACTGAGTGGGAAACAATGCATGGACAAATCCAAGCAATCCAGGAAGCCCTGAAAGTGCTGGAGAAGAATGAATGAAATCCACCCAATGAAAAATTTCAATTGACGAACAATTGTGTAGCTACTAATATCTACACACGAGATTCGATCATGTCCCTAGCCAAGCAACTCACGGAGTTCCCGGTCAAGCTTTTCAAGCATGGTGGCAGCCAGGCCGCCCGGTTGCCCAAGGAGCTGCGCATCGAGGCGCCCGAAGCGATTGGCCATCGGGAAGGTGACGTGGTGGTGTTGCGCCCCGCGCCGATGCGGACCTGGCCCAAAGGGTACTGGGAGAGCTTTGGCCCAGTGGGTGATGACTTCGTGGTGCCCGAACCGCTCCCACCAACGCCACATCGGGACAAGGCTCTGGAGTCCCTGTGAGGCCGGAGCAGAAGCGGAGGCCCACGGCGCATAGCGCCGCCCGCAGGGCGCCAGCACCGGGAGTGCTGGCGTGAGGTTCCTGCTGGACACGGACACGTGCATTTTAGCGCTTCGCCATTACCCTGAGGTGCGAACTCACCTGGATGCCATGACACCGGAAGATGTGGCCTTAAGCTCCATGATCGAAGCCGAACTTTGGTACGGGGCGCTCAACAGTCAACACCCCGGCAAACACACCAAGGACGTTGAAGCCTTCTTGAGGCCCTTCACCGTCCTTCCCTTCGATTCGGACGCGGCCAAGGAACACGCCCGCCTGCGTATGGCGCTCAAGAAAATGCCCATCGGTGAACGTGATCTGGTCATCGCCAGCGTCGCATTGGTTCATCGCCTGACAGTGGTGACCCACAACCAGCGTGAATTCGGCCGCGTGCCTGGCTTGAAAACCTTGGATTGGGCCGCCCAGCCAAAACCCCCTTTGCCCAAGAAGGGGAAGAAGCCTTGAAAAGGAAGGTTTTGGGTTGCGGCCCAGGCCGCGCTGAGGCCAATTTAATTTTCCTGAGTGTGGCCGTGATCAATAGCCGTACTTCCCGATGAACAGTTTCAAGCGCTCCTTGGTTTCCGCCGGCACCCATTCCGGCGGCGTCATGAGCGCCGTGCGGAGGGCGCCGCGGGCGGGTTCGGCTTCGGGGGGGCCGTTCTTTAGATCCCCCACCACGCGGCGCAACAGGGCTTCGGCCTTGGCCACGTTGGCGGCCATGACGGCCATGATGTCGTGGGCGTCCGCGGCCTCTGGAATATCACGCCAGGCATCGTAATCCGTCACCAGGGCGATGGTGGCGAAGGCCAGTTCCGCTTCCCGCGCGAGCTTGGCCTCGGTCACCTGGGTCATGCCGATGAAGTCCGCGCCCCAGGACTGGTGGAGCCGGGATTCGGCGCGGGTGCTGAAGGCCGGGCCTTCCATGCAGACATAGGTGCCGCCATTTTCGAGGGGCAGATCCAGGGCGCGCCCCGCCTCCATGAGTTTGCCGCGCAGCCAGGCGGACGTGGGGTCCGCGAAGCCCACGTGGGCCACCAACCCATCCCCGAAAAAGGTGCTGGGCCGCAGGTGGGTGCGGTCAATGAACTGGTCCGGCAGGCGGAGACAGCCCGGCGCGTGGCGTTCCTGAAGGCTGCCCACCGCGCTGACGGCCATGAGGATTTCACAACCCACGGATTTGAGCGCCCAGATATTGGCGCGGTAATTCACTTCGCTGGGCGTCTGGCGATGGCCCACGCCATGCCGGCACAGGAAGGCCACGGGCACGCCTTCGAGGCTGCCCGTCACCAGGGAATCGCTGGGCTTGCCGAAGGGCGTATCAATTTCAATTTGGATCTGGTCCTTCACGCCTGCCATGGCATAAAGCCCGCTGCCGCCGATGATGCCGATTGGAGATGTCATGAGTCCGCCTAAAAAAACCAAGCCACAGATGAACATGGATGAAGGAAGAGATAAACACGGAAAAATTCGGCCGCGGATCGCGCAGATGAAAAGCCGTGATGGCAGCACCAAATTCGGATTGATTTTTAGGACCGTTGGACCGATACTATTCAGGTGCCAAGACCCATTACCCTACCCGATCCATTTCGCACCCTCGCAGAGAAACTGGGGGGTGTCGCTCACTTGGCCAAGGTTCTGGGTGTCACGCCACGGACGATCCATAGGTGGGCCACAGGGGCGCGGGCGCTGGATGGACCGGCTCGCATCCTGGTCGCTTCGCTCTTGAAAAAGCATGGCTTGAAAATGGAAAGGGAGGACAAGTGACACATCGGCGGGGCACCTTCCAACCGAATTTTGAGATACTTCCCCTAAATCAGAAGACGCTTTGGCCAAAATTGAAGCCTGCTTCTGAGCTTGGGTTCGTGTTGTACGGCGGGACAGCTATCGCGCTGCGCCTAGGGCATCGCGAGTCCGTGGATTTTGATTTTTTCAGCAGCCGTCCGTTCAACCACGAGGCCATCTTTAGCGCCATGCCCGCGCTGTCTGATGCGATGGTGATTCAAGAGGAGCCGGATACGCTCACGCTAAGCCTTGACCCGATGGATTCCTCGCAGAATGCCTTGAAGGTTTCCTTCTTCACGATCGGATCAGGGCGGGTGGGGACCCCCCAATGGACCTCGGATGGAGTAGTCTTGGTGGCCTCCATGCGCGATCTCATGGCCTTCAAGCTGAAGGTCCTTGTCCAACGAATCGAAAAGAAGGATTATCTGGACATCCACGTCATGATCGAAAATGGCCTCAGCTTGCAGGACGGATTGTCCTGTGCCAAAGCTCTGTTTGGCAAAGCATTCCAGCCGAGTGAAGCCTTGAAAACATTGACCTGGTTCAAGGGAGGCGATCTGGCGGATCTTTCAGCGGAGATCAAACAGTCCTTGATCCACGCAGTGAATGCAGTGGAGGAGATCCCTCCTGCTCCCTTGCTTCACTCCCCTCTTGATTCAGGTGATGAATGAACCCGAGCGCCAGGGAGGAACTCCGGCGGGACGCCGCCCGTTACATCTGGTGGGAACGCCCAGACGAAGCTCTGCGGCGCCCCAACCGCATCATCGCGCAGGTCATGGACATCGGCGACTTCGAGGATGTTCGCCGGATGGCTTCAGCCCTTGGCCTGGACAAGATGAGGGGAGTTCTTCTCCACGCCGAGGCGGGCTGGTTCAACGAGCGATCGTGGAGCTATTGGTGCTACAGGCTAGGTGTGGTGAAGCCTGGCGACCCACTTCCACCCATGCCCCGGCGTATGGCCTGAATGCTGACGAACGCCCGAAGCATCATGGCCCGAGCCATGTCCCGCCTCTGGTTCCGCACGTTGCGGTTGGAGGGCCCCGGCCTCCCTGAGGGCGCGGTGCTGCTGGTGCTGAACCATCCCAATGGCCTG
>JAJYMZ010000173.1 GCA_021786615.1 Acidobacteriota bacterium | reverse complement strand
GGGCTCGCCATCTTTGGTGATGAAGGCGGGGATGATGGTGTGGAAGGGGCGCTTGCCCGGCGCATAGGTGTTGGCCTGGCCTTCTTCCAAGGTGAACAGTTCGCCGCGGTCCTGGAGGCAGAAACCCAAGTTCCCCGGCGTCATGCCGCTGCCCATGCCGCGGTAGTTGCTTTGGATGAGGCTCACCATGTTGCCGTCCCGGTCGGCGGTGGTGAGATAGACGGTGTCGCCTTCTTTCAGGGGTGGATGGCCCGCCTCCAGGCGCCGCGCGGCGCGGGTTTCGCTGATGAGATCGCGGCGTTGGGCGGCGTAGTCCTTCGAAAGCAGCCACTTCACGGGCACCTTCGCGAATTCGGGATCCGCATAGAATTTCGCCCGGTCCTCGAAGACCAGCTTCTTGGCCTCGGCGAAGAGATGCACGTGGCGCGCGCTGCCAAAAGGGATCTTGGAGAAATCGTAGCCTTCCAGGATGTTGAGCATCTGCAAAGCCGCGATGCCCTGGCCGTTGGGCGGCAGCTCCCACACGTCATAGCCGCGATAGTTCGTGGACAGTGGCTCCACCCATTCGCTGTGGTGCGAGGCGAGATCCTCATAGCTCAGGAAGCCACCCTGGGACTTCATGTAGGCGTCGATCCTGCGGGCGATGTCGCCTTTATAAAAAGCGTCCCGGCCGCCCTTGGCCACCTTGTCCAGGGTGTCCGCAAGCCGCGGGTTGCGGAAGACTTCGCCGTTGCGCGGCCCGCGTTTCCCATCCACCGTGAAGGTTTCCAGGAAGCCCGGAAACTTGCCGAGGGCCGGAACGCTGCGATCCCAGTAGTAGGCGACGAGTTCCGAGAGCGGAAAGCCCTCCCGGGCGTAGCGCGCCGCCGGTGCGAGCACGTCCGTCATGGGCAGCTTGCCGAATTTTCCATGCAGTTCGAACCAGCCGTCCACACAGCCTGGCACTGAAACGGGAAGGGGACCGTGGGCCGGGATGTGCTTCAGCCCCAGCTTCTTGAAATGATCCAGCGTGAGGCTCTTGGGTGAGCGGCCGCTGGCGTTGAGGCCGTACAGTTTCTTCGTCTTGGCGTCCCAGACGATGGCGAAGAGATCGCCGCCCATGCCCGAGCCGGTGGGCTCCATGAGGCCCAGCGCCGCATCCGCCGCGATGGCCGCATCCACCGCCGATCCGCCTTTTTTAAGAATGTCCAAGGCGATCTGGGTCACCAAAGGCTGGCTGGTGCAGGCCATGCCGTGCTGCGCGGCGACTTCCGCCCGGGTGGCGAAGGCGCGGCCGGTGACGCGATCTCCCGCGCACAGCGGCAACAGCGAGAGGGCGCAAAGGAGCAGGGTTCGCCGCATGGCAGGCCTCGTGAGACGATGGTGGAACGTAGTTTATCCAGTAAGCGGTGGGGGGAATCGTGGAAATTCTTTCACGAACCCATCACGCTCCACGCTGTGGTGGGAACGCTCTTGACCGCGGGAGGGGCGGCGGGGTTGTTCCTAGTGAATTGATGAACTTCAAACCAACGGTTTCTTGTCCTGATCATTCCCGCGCCCGGGGGACGTAGGTCTTGGCCGGGTCCAGCCGGGCAGCGAACGGGCTGTTCCAGAGCCGCTCGAAAATCCGGTCGCCCTGTGCCGCCAGGGAGGCATCCCGGAGAATGATCTCCACGTTCCGGGAATCCATGAAGTAGTCCTCGCTCCAATTGCTCGTGCCCACCCAGAGCAGGCTCCCGTCCACGGTCATGTACTTGCTGTGCACGACCCGGGCGAAGGGGATATGGCCTTTTGGGGATTCAGGTATGGTGGCGATCCTCACCTCCACATTGGGAATGAGCGTGAGGGACTTGAGGTGATCCACAGCGGGGGAAGCCAGGTTCCAATCCGAAACCAAGAGCTGGACGGCCACACCCCGGACCGCGGCGGCGCGCAGCGCGTTGTCCAGGGCGGGCCAGAACCGGGTCTTGACGGACACCGGGGAATAGGTGAGGAGCTGGACGCGGATCCTGTGCTTGGCCTGGCCCAGAATCTCCTGGAGAGCGGGCAGGGCGGCCCGGATGGACGAGGGTGTGAGGCTCGGCGGGCTTGCCACCAGCTCCAGCCCAGGACGGAGTGTGGAAGCCTCGCCCTTGGGCAGGGTGGGCAGCTTGTGGGTCTGGCAAAAGGCCCAATCAATCTTGAAGATTTCGCGCAAAGGCGCCACCAGGGAAGGAGTCCTGAAGCGCAAGCCCGTCTCATGGATGTGCTGCAGGGAACGCCAATCCAGGTTCTGGCTTCCCACGTAGGCTTCCTCGCCATCCACGATGAAATATTTGGCGTGAAGGATTCCCCGCTTGCCAGGGCCAAAGTCAAAGACGCGCAGCTCGGCTCCGGGGATGGCGCGCAGCCGGGCCACGGAAGGCTGATCCTCATTCAGCAACAAGGCGGAAAGCATGATGCGCACCTTCACGCCCCTGGCACCGGCCTTCTCCATCTCCTGAAGGACGGGCTCCAGGTATCCGCCGGGTGTGTTGGCCACATAGAATTCGGCCATGTCCAGGCTGTGTTTGGCCCCGCGGATCATTTCAGGCCATACGTCCTTGGCGAAAGGCAGATCCTTCTGCTCCAGGCCTGTCCCTTCTGGAAGGGATTGCACGAGCTGGGGGGTCTGAGCACCCAGTGAAAAGCTCAGGAGCAGGGCCAAGAGGGCGATCCGGGTGGGAAGCATGACAACCTCGCTGAAGACTGAGCCTACCTCTTTCACGCTGCAGGGTCCTATGCAAATGAGCGCCCGATGATCCGCGCTCGAGTCAGGGCCTGGGCCTGGCGCGATCATACTGGACCGGCCAGTCGCAGGGCTGTCCCAGGGCCTGCGCGGCGTGCAGGGGCCACTGGGGATCCCGCAGGAATTCCCTGGCCAGCAGAACCAGGTCCGCATCTCCGTTGCGAATGATCTGGTCAGCCTGTTGGGGCGAGGTGATCATGCCCACGGCGCCGGTCATCACCCCGCCTTCGCGGCGGATCTGGGCTGCGAAGGGCACCTGGTACCCAGCACCGAGGGGAATCTTGGCATCAGGAAGGTTCCCTCCAGATGAACAATCCAGAAGGTCCACACCAAGTGGCTTCACCATGCGCGCCAGCGCGATGGAATCCCGGATCGTCCAGCCACCTTCAGTCCAATCCGTGGCAGAGATGCGCAGGAAAAGCGGCAGGCCCTCGGTCCATTCTCCGCGGATGGCGGCGATCACCTCACGCAACAAGCGCGTGCGGTTCTCGAAGGAGCCACCGTATTCATCGGTGCGGTGATTGGAGAGCGGCGACAAGAACTCACTGAGCAGGTAGCCATGGGCGCCGTGGATCTCGATGACCTTGAACCCGCAGGCAAGGGCGCGGCGGGCTGCCTCTCCAAAAGCCCGCACGATGCGCGCGATCCCGGCCTTGTCGAGAGCTTCTGGCAGGATGGAATCGTGAGTAAAAGGAATGGCACTGGGCGCGTAGATTGGGCGCCACCCACCGTTTGACGCATCAACGGGCCCACCACCCTGCCAGGGCGCGCTTGTGCTCGCCTTGCGTCCCGCGTGGGCGAGCTGGGTGCCGGCCACCGCCCCATTTTTTTCGATGAATCGGACGATGCGCGCCAGCGGTTCCATCTGCTCGTCCTTCCACAGGCCAAGATCCGCGGGGCTGATGCGCCCTTCGGGTGAAACCG
Organism: Acidobacteriota bacterium; assembly: GCA_021786615.1. Classification (GTDB taxonomy): domain Bacteria; phylum Acidobacteriota; class Holophagae; order Holophagales; family Holophagaceae; genus JANXPB01. The sequence continues at coordinate 2,490 of JAJYMZ010000173.1, read as the reverse complement.
CGTTGGCTTCGGTCATCACCAGCCCCGCGCCCCCGATGGCGCGCGCGCCCAGGTGCACCAAATGCCAATCGTTCGCGGATCCGTCCTCGCAGGAGTATTGGCACATGGGAGAAACGGCGATGCGATTACGGAAGGCCACGGCGCGGATGGTGATGGGATCGAAAAGATGCATGCGGAATCCTGAAGTTCAACTTTCAATTGAATTGGAGTCAGTGCCAACCTTGGGAATGGTATCGTTTACGTAACACTTGGCCCATGCCTAATCCGCGACAATTCAGTCCACGTCACTGTTTGGCATTCTGCCACCTTCCTGTCCCACTTTGATGAAGCACGCCTTGACCCACTTGTCCTAGATTGTGAGGAGAGCATGAAGATCGCTGTTCTGAAGGAGTCCAGGGAAAACGAGAATCGCGTCGCTCTGGACCCAGCCTCCTGCAAGAAACTCATCCAGGCGGGAGTGGAGATTTCCATGGAAGCGGGCGCGGGAGCGCGGGCCTTCTTTCCTGATGACGAATATTTAAAGGCAGGGGTTTCGATCCTCTCCGACGTCACCACGCTGCTGGGCGACGCGGACTTCCTGCTGAAGGTGAACGCGCCGGGGCCGCGGCCCGACGGCAGCCACGAGGCTGACTTGATGAAGCCTGGGTCCCTGGTGCTGGCTTCGATCTTTCCCACCCGGAATCTCATAGCGGTGAAGAAAATGGCCGAGCGGAAGCTCACGGCCTTCTCCACCGACTGCATCCCCCGCACCACCCGGGCCCAGGCCATGGACACCCTCTCCAGCCAGGCGAACATCGTGGGCTACAAGGGTGTGCTGCTGGGCGCGGTGGAATTGCCGAGCTACTTCCCGATGTTCATGACCGCCGCCGGAACCACGCTTTCCGCCAAGGTCTTCGTCATTGGCGCGGGCGTCGCGGGGCTCCAGGCCATCGCCACCGCCAAGCGCTTAGGCGCAAGCGTCACCGCCACGGATGTGCGCCCGGAGGTCAAGGAACAGATCGAATCCGTAGGCGGCAAATACATCGGCATCGAGCTGCAGCAGAACGCCCAAGCCGGCGGTGGATACGCCGCGGAGTTGTCGCCCGAGGACAAGGCCCGCCAAGCCAAGATGCTGGCGGATCATTGCGCGCAGGTGGATGTGGTGATCACCACGGCGCTCATCGGGGGCGTATTCGCGCCCAAGCTCTTGGACGAAGCCATCGTCCGGTCCATGAAGCCCGGATCGGTGATCGTGGACCTGGGCGCCGATGGGGGAGGCAACTGCACGCTGTCCAGGATCGGCGGGACCCTCGAGGTGGACGGCGTCAAGATCATCGCACCGACGAACCTGCCCTCCAGCCTTCCGCATCACGCCAGCATGATGTTCGCCCGCAATCTGATGAACTTCATGCTGGCTTTCTGGAAGCAGGATGAGAAGCGCTTCGATCTGGATTGGAACGACGACATCCTGAAAGCCTGTGCGGTGACCCACGATGGGCAGGTCCTGCACGGCCCCACGGTGAAAGCCTTGCAGACCATCAAACCTTAGAAAATCTGGAAGGGAGAAACAGATCTATGCGCCTTTCTGACACAGCGGCATCAACCGCACATGCGGACACGGGTCATGTGCCTGGCGAACACGGCCAACTGGATTTCATGGGCGCCCTATTCGTGTTCATGTTGGCGACCTTCATCGGCGTCATGGTCATCCAGCGGGTGTCCCGCCTGCTGCACACGCCCCTCATGAGCCTCACGAACGCCATTTCCGCCATCGCGGTGGTGGGCGCCGTCATCGTTTCGGCCGGGAAGGACTACCCGCCCTACATCATGGCCCTGGGCCTCATCGCCATCATCTGTTCCACCACCAACATCGTCAGCGGCTTCCTCATCACGGACCGCATGCTGAAGATGTTCAAGAAGCAGGGCGGGGCGGGCAAATGAGCATCGAAAACCTCGTCCAGCTGCTCTACCTCGTCTCCACGGCTTTGTTCATCCTGTCCCTCAAGTGGATGAGCGATCCCGCCACCGCGCGCAAGGGGGTCTTCTCGGGCGTGGGGGCCATGCTCCTGGCAGTGGCGGGGACCTTGGTGGGCGTCGCCGCCACGGGTGGCACGCACTACTGGTGGATCCTTGGAGCCTTCGCCGTGGGCTCCGCCATCGGCTATCCCCTGGCGCAGGTCCCCTTGACCGCGGTTCCGCAGCGGACCGCCCTTTCCCATGCCTTTGGCGGACTGGCGGCGGGTCTCGTGGGCACCGCGAAATATTTTCTCTATTTTGGCCGGGGGGACGCGGCTTCCCTGTCGCCCTTCATCATGGTGGCGCTGTCGGCGGAAATCCTGCTGGGCTTCCTGACCTTCACGGGCTCCCTGATGGCCGCGGGCAAGCTGCAGGAAGTGAAGTGGATCCCCCAGCGCCCCGTGACCTATCCGCTGCAGAACGTGGGCAACATCGGCATGCTGGTGGTGGCCATCGGCTTGGCCGTGGGCCTGATCTTGCATCCGGTGGCGCCCT
>JAJYMZ010000020.1 GCA_021786615.1 Acidobacteriota bacterium | reverse complement strand
AATCTCCGCGAAGCGGGGCGGAAGGAGCCGGTTAAACTTCTCTTCCGCTACACCCAGCCCCGGGCCCAGGGTCTGCTGAAGGCATTGAAGAAACAGGGCATCACCAAACTGCTGCCCGTCACGCTCTATCCCCACGACTGCATCGCCACCACGGGTTCCAGCATTCGTGAGCTGGAGCGCGAAGCCGCGAAGCTGGGCATGGCGGTGCTGGATGGCGTGAGGGCCTACGCCACGGAACCGGATTACCTGGATGCCATGGAAGCCCCGCTTAAGGCGGCGCTGGAAGAGCTTCCCTACGCGACGGTGATCTTCAGCGCCCACTCGCTGCCCATGAGCCAGATCGAGGCGGGGGATCCCTACGAAGAGGAGATCAAGGCCACCATGGAGGCCCTGAAACTGCGCATCGGCGACCTTCCGGGAGGTTCGGTGCTGGCCTACCAGAGCCGCGTGGGGCCCATCCGCTGGCTGACACCCGCCCTGAAAACAGTGCTGGCGGACTTCAGCGGCAGGGACGTCATCATCCTGCCCTTGAGTTTCGTCAGCGAGCATATCGAGACCCTGCATGAACTCGACATCCAGTACGCCGCCTTGGCCAAGAAAGCCGGCATCCGCACCTATCACCGGCTGCCCGTTCCGGGCGTGAATCCAAGCTACATCCGCTGCCTCACGCGGCTCACCTTGGAGGCGCTGAAATGAGCACACTCATCCTGGGCGGTGGTGTCAGCGGCCTGGTAACCGCCTGGCAGCTGCAAAAGCGCGGCGAAGCCGTGGAGCTTTGGGAAGCCCAGGAAACCGTGGGCGGTTGGGTGCATACATTGCCCTGGCCCGATGCGGAAGGCCGCCCTGGCCATATTGAACGCGGGCCCCAGGGTGTGCTTGTGGCCCCAGGCTCGGCGGTGGACCGCTTGTTCAAAGAGCTTGAACTGGAAGTGCGGAGTCCGGGCCACGGGGCTCGCTGGGTAGGGAAGGGGGGAGCCTTGATTCCGGTCCCTGCTGCGCCCGCGGCCCTGCTGTTCTCCAAGCTGCTCAGTTTTTCAGACAAGTTGCGGATGATGATGGAACCCTTCATTCCGGTTCGCCCGCCGGAGCCTGAAGAAAGCCTCTCAGACTTCGTGGCGCGGCGCCTGGGGCGCGGGGTGGCGGAAGATCTCCTGCCCGCCATGGTGGCTGGAATTCTAGCGGCTCCCGCGGAATCCCTTTCCGTAGACGCGCTGCCCAAATTGCTTTCCTGGGAATCGAAAGGCTCACTTTTCCAGGGCATGAGAAGTGGGGGCTCCAGTTCATTGATGGTGCCCAAAGGCGGGATGGGAATGCTGCCGAAACGTCTAGCCGAGCGGCTTTCAGGCATTCAAACCAGCCTGCGGGCCGAGGGCCTGGAAGGTCTGGAATCCGGGCGCTGGCGGGTTTGGGGAAGCGGTGAGTTGCGGGAGGTTGACCGTGTGCTGCTGGCCCTTCCGGCCTATGAAGCCTCGGTCCTGCTGGGCCCCATCGCACCCCAAAGCGCCGAAGCCCTGGCGGCCATCCCCTATACCTCGGTCCGCCTGCGCCATAGCCGCCATGCGCGGCTGGCCCCCCTGGATGATTCCTTCGGGTTCCTGGTCCATCCTCCCGAGGGCCATGGTTTCCTTGGCGCACTGGTGCCTTCCTGGATTGATCCCGACAGCGCGCCTTCGGACCTCATGCAGTTGAGGGCTTTCCTGGGTGGAGCCTTCGAGATGGATCCGGCTCTATCTGAATCTGGAGGGGTGCAAAAGGTCTTGAAGTCCTGGGTGCCGCAGTTAGGCGAACCGCTGCAAGTGCGTGAAGAACTCGCGGACCGCGCCATCCCTCGGCCGGAAATGGGCCATCGCGGCCACGTGAAAGCCGCGCTGGCTGGGCTTCCTCAAGGCATTGACTGGATCAGCAATGCCCGCTTTGGCCCCGGCGTGCGGGATGTCATCGAAGGCGTGGAAACCTGGGCTGACCACCAAGGCTCAAAGTAAACCACAAAGAAAAAAGCTTAAAAATCGACCACAAAGACACAAAGACACAAAGATTTTTTTTCTTCGTGTCTTTGTGTCTTTGTGGTGATTTTTTCTTTGTGGTTTCTTTGCGTCTTGGTGGTTCTAATTTTTCAGGCCCAAGGTTTTCCGCGCCGACGCCCGGAAGGTGGAAGCCAGCTCAAGGGATTCCTTTGCCATGTCCAGGGTCGCGTTTTCTTCGGGCTCCTGGATCAGCCGGTTGATGGCGCTGAGCTTGCTCAAGTGCGAGCGATGGGATTCCCACTCGGGCTCCACGTCGGCGCAAAGGTAGAGCAGCACCGCCAAGTGGGACGTGGTGGGAAAATCAATGTCGCCTTCCTGCAGGCGGGCCTTCAGGTAGTTCTCGGCGCAGAGGTGGGCGTGCAGGCAAACCGCATCGGGATTGCCGCCTTTCTTGATCGCCAGTTCGCGCTTGGCCGTCTCCATGTGGGCCTCGGCTTTCGCGACCCAGCGGTCGCTCAATTCCTTCATGGGGCCTCCTCGATGATCAACGGCGGTGTCTCACCATACGCCGGATCAGCCAAGTTTTTCTAGGGCTTCATCCAGGCCCACAGCCGTGAGAGCCCCCAGATTGAGATCCAGCAGATGGGAGCCTTTCACGTTGGCCATGGCCCTGAGCATGGAGGATTTGATCTGGGGAATGTTTTCTTTCAATTGCGCGATCAGGACCTTGGTCTGTTTCCGGCGGCTCTCCGACACGCTGCAGGAACACAGAGGACAGCCGCAGGGCACGATGGGATAGCCCTTGAGCCAGGTGAAGCGGCGCAGGTCCTCCTCCTCGCAGGTGGCAAGGGGGCGGATCACGGTATTGGAGCCATCGTCGCTGATGAGGCGGACGGGCATGGTGGCCAGTTTTCCGCCGAAAAAGAGGTTCAACAGCAGGGTTTCCAGCAGGTCGTCCAGGTGATGGCCCAGGGCGATTTTCGTGAAGCCCTGCTGCCGGGCGTAGGAGTAGAGGATGCCCCGCCTGAGGCGCGAACAGATGATGCAAGGGATTTCTTCAGGCCGCTGGCGGACGAGGGCGTCAATGGGCGCGCCCAGCACATGATGAGGGATGCCGATCTCCTCGCAGACTTCCGCGATGCGGTCCGGATCGAAGTTCGGGAATCCGGGATCCACGGTGATGCCATGGATCTGGAACTTGACGGGAGCCCGCTTCTGGAGCGTGCTGAGGACCTCCAGCAAGGCCCAGGAATCCTTGCCGCCGCTGAGCCCCACCAGGATGCGGTCGCCTTCGGAGATGAGATCGTAGGTCTGGATGGCTCCGCCCACGCGGCGCAGAATCCGTTTCTCCAGCTTTGGCAGGGAGGCCAGGTCCGTCTCGGTGGGAGGGGCAGCCAGGGTCGGCAGCGCGCAGGGATTTGACACGTTCAGGCCATCAGCGCGGCGCAGCCCTTGTGCTTGCCATTCATCATGGAGACTTTGGCCTCGCTGACGTATTCAGGGCAGGTGCAGACGGGGCAGGTGTCGCTGTGGGTTTCGGTGCAAAGATCGGCGATATTGACCTTTTCCAGGAAAGTCGTGATGTGCTCTTCCAGATGGCGCCAGAGGATCTCGCTCATGCGGACATCCTCCAGCAGGACCTGGCGCCCTTCTTCAGGATTGTTTTTAGCCACCGCGTAGAGGCTGGCATCCGTCAGGCGGAGGATCTCGCCGACACTGACCTGGCTGCAGGGCCGCGTGAGCACGTACCCGCCCTTGGGGCCGCGCACACTCTTGACCACGCCGGCCTTCTTCAATTTGTGGAAGATCTGTTCCAGGAAAGGCAGTGAAAGATTCTGGCGCTGGGCGATCTGGTGCAGCGGCACGGGCTCACCGTGGCTGTGATGGGCCAGATCGAAGAGAGCCTGCATGGAATAGCGGCCGCGCGCGGAAATCTTCACCTTAGAAAAGTCCTGCCTTCCATTCATGAATATAGGATTCTTGACTGTTTTCGTCAATTTTCACGGGTCATAGTCTGGAAGCCAGAGGTGATCATGCTCCCGGTTCTTGTTCTCGCGACTTGTCTGCTGTCGGTGCCCGTTCAAGCGCCGCATTTGGTTCCTGCGGACAAGCCAGGTAGCCTGCCCAGGGACAGCAAGGATCAGCAAGGGGTGCTGCTGCGCGTCACCACACGGGAAGCCATCCTTTCGCACCGGGATATTTTTCGCGACAACACCAAGCATCGGGACATCAAGCCGGAATGGGCCGCCCGATGGAAGGCCATTGATGCACCCTGCACGCTGGTGGTGGCGTTCGGATCCTGGTGCAGCGACAGCCAGGCGGAGCTGCCAGATCTATTGGCCCTCACGAAAGAGCCCAATCCCTTCGTCACCCTCCACTACATCGGCGTGTACCGCGACAAAATGGTGGATGCCGCCGACTGGCCCAAAGGCATCGCGCCCCAGGCCATCGAGAAAGTGCCTACCATCTGGCTGTTCGAGTTGCAGCCGGGAGGAGAACAAAAGCTGCTTGGCAGCATCGTGGAAACGCCGCCCAAGGGACAGCGCATGGCCGAAGCCGTGCTGGAACTTTTAGAGAAAGCCCACTAGAGCTTTTCCACCCGGATCTCCACGCGTTGCCCCTTTTTCGGGGCTTCTTCGCGATCCTTTCCGTGTTCCCGGCGGTGCTCCGGCTTATGTTCCGGCTTGTAGTCAGGCCTCGGTGCGGGTGGGGGAAGGTGCTTTGGCGCGGGGGCTGCGGCCACGGGCTTGCCGGCCCAGGCCACGCCCACCTGCTTGACTCGGTCCACCAGGCGTTGGGGCTCCAGCACCTGGATGCCCTCGCCGAATTGCAGGCACCAGCGGGCAATGGCGCGGAGGTCCGTGGCCACGAAGGAAACCGTGGCCTTGCCGTCCTCGGCATCCTCGATCTTGAATTCAGGGAAGGCGGGGGGGGCCTGCTTTACCGCGAAGATCCACTGCTTCTGCAGGGTCGCTTTCACGGGTATGGGCTCGCCGCCCAGCCAGCCGCCGATGAGGTTGGCGGGTGTGTCTTCCTTGTAGGGCCCCTGGGCCGAGCGTCCTGGGCCATCCACCAGATTGATCTCGGCCAGCTGATCCAAGCGGTGATGTCGTTCTGCGTTGTAGCGCCGGTCCCAGCCCCACACGAACCAGGCCTGGGCGAGAGTATCGAAGATCAATTGGCGCGGCTCAAACGTGCGGGGCGGGTTGCCATCGGCATCACGAAAGATCAGCTCGATGGCCTTGCCTTCGCGCAGCGCCCGAAGGGCTATCTCCACCTGCGGGGAATCCGGTCCAGGTTCTTTCGCGATGGGCCTGGGCACGTCTGTGGCTGGTTCGGTCGTAGCCGCCGCGGCGACGCCATAGGGAGGGGGAGCGCCTGTCTTCTTGGCAACAGCCTTGCCCCGTGGCTTCTGGGCGACGGATTCGGGTGCGGCTTGTCCAGCCACGGAAGGGACGGTCTCCGCAGGCACAAAGTTGGCCTTGCTTATGTCTTTCTTGGATGGGCTGGCGGATTTCCGGGGTATCCCTGCTGTCTTCTTCGGTGGGGTCACCACGGGTTTCAGCTTGGGTTTTTCGGGGGCGGCTTTGGATTTTGAATCGCGAGTGGTGGGCTTCTTTGCGGTGGCCATGGATGGATCTCCGCTGCCATGATGGCCCGGAAAGGCAGGCCCGTCCAGGGTTTGGCTTGAGTAGTGGACTCAAACCGTGGTCTGCTGCGAGAATCCAATCAAGCCACCTTTGAGACCGGACTACCGCGTCATCTCGGGCGGCCCACCAATCCCAGGCACCATCGCCTGATCCTCATCAGGTGTTCTTGAAATGATTTCCCGATCGGTGCCATTTGGCTGATCAGGTGTTTCAGAACCACCGACCTCCATCCCCAACACAATCCATTTCCAATCCCGGCAAGGCTCCAAAGCAGCGGTGCATCCGCCTCGGGCCCGGCCATCAAGGAGAACTCCTTTGAGCAAGAAATCCATGCTGATCAACGCCACGGATCCTGAAGAAATCCGGGTAGCCACGCTTCTGGACGGCACCCTTCTCGATTTCGACGTGGAGTTCATCCACAACGAAAAAATCAAGGGCAACATCTACAAAGCCAAGGTGGTCCGGGCGGACCAGAGCCTGCAGGCGGCCTTCATCCACTACGGCGGCCAGAAGAACGGCTTCCTGCCGCTGGGTGAATTGCCCCGGG